>NZ_JAVXUS010000002.1:337216-552754 GCF_032334135.1 Halomonas sp. I1 | reverse complement strand
GGTTGAATGGGTCGCAAATGGAGCAGGATTATACCTTATCCTAGCTTCGAGCTTCGAGCTTCGAGCTTCGAGCCACGAGCCACGAGCCACGAGCTGGGTTTTCGGGGTTCGTATCTCGCCGCTCGCCGCTCGTATGCTTTGGGTTTCGAGCTTCGAGCGAAGCGCGGCTAGCGCTCGTGGATCACGTCCATGGGGTAGAAGCGTTGGGCGATGGCGTCGCGGATGCGTTTCATGACCAGGGGGCTGCGCATGCGGCCTTCTCGCTCGAGGGCTTCCAGTTCTTCCAGCGACAGCCAGTGAACCGCCCGGATGGCCGGGTCCAGTTCGTTGCCGAGGTGGGCGAGTGCCATGCCGTGGAAGCCGTGGCTGTGAAAGGTCTTGCCATCGGATGCCTGGTAGACGTAGAGCCCCAGGTAGTCGGTGATGCCTACCTGCCAGGCGGTTTCCTCGCGCAGCTCGCGCAGGGCGCCGTCGCGGATGCGCTCGCCGGGCTCCAGGTGCCCGGCGGGTTGATTGAAAAGGGATTGCGGACCACCGCGATCCTCTTCGACCATCAGGTAGCAGCCGGCGCGTTCCACCACGGTGGCCACGCTGACGAAAGGGTGCCAGCGACTCATGGGCGCCTCCTCGTGCTAGAGCGGCGTCGGGGCTTGCTGCGTGGCGCGTTGAGCGTCTCGTGGCGCCATTGCCCCGGCGCGAGACCGTCGAGTGACCAGGGGCCGATGGCCATCCGCACCAATCGCAGGGTGGGGTGCCCGACATGCGCGGTCATGCGGCGGACCTGGCGGTTGCGTCCTTCGGTGATGATGAGCTCCAGCCATTGGGTGACGGGGTGGCGTTGCGGGTCCACCGGTGGCTGGCGGTCGGGCAGAGAAACGCTATCCAGCCGGCGTACCCGTGCGGGACGGGTACGCCCGTCCTTGAGTTCAATGCCATCGCGCAACGCCGCGAGGGCCGCATCATCCGGATGACGTTCGACCTGGACCCAGTAGGTCTTGGGCTGCTTGTGTTTCGGGTGGCTGATGCGGTGAATCAGATCGCCATCGTCGGATAACAGTAACAGCCCTTCGGAGTCGTGATCGAGCCGGCCGGCCGGGTAGATGCCCGGCACGTCGAGGTAGTCTGCCAGGGTGGCGCGGCGTCGGCCCGTCGCATCGCCACGGTCGGTGAACTGCGAGAGGACGCGATAAGGCTTGTGAAAGAGGTATAGGCGGCTCATGGGGGTATCTTACCGGCCTCGGCGTCGGGATGGCAGGGATCCTCGCATCATGACACCCGACCACGGGTTCATGCGTTGCCGACGGCAGGCTGGTATACTGCGCCTCGCTCGCCGGAGCGCCCTCGTCATTTCTGGATCTGGCGTGACCAGCCCCGGAGGGGTGGCCGATGCCTCGTTGCGACTGCTGTGCTGGGCTGTTCTCACCATGGTCCCTGTCGTCCAGACATCGTGAGCGAGCGCTACCGATCCCGTTTCATGCACCGCAGTGACCAGAGAGATCTACGCCAACATGTCCAAAACGCCGAAGATTATCTATACGCTGACCGACGAAGCGCCGGCCCTGGCGACCCACTCCCTGCTGCCGATCATCGATGCCTATACCGATTCCGCCGGCATCACCGTCGAGACCCGTGATATCTCCCTGGCCGGGCGTATCATCTCGCAATTCCCCGACACCCTCTCGGAAGCGCAGCAACTGGGCGATCACCTGGCCGAACTGGGTGATCTGGCCAAGACACCGGAAGCCAACATTATCAAGCTGCCCAACATCAGTGCTTCGGTGCCGCAGCTCAAGGCGGCCATCAAGGAGCTCCAGGGTCAGGGGTATTCGCTTCCCGACTATCCGGACGAGCCGAGCAACGAAAGCGAGCGCGACATCAAGGCCCGTTATGATCGCGTCAAGGGGAGTGCGGTCAACCCGGTGCTGCGCGAAGGCAACAGCGACCGTCGTGCGCCGCGCTCGGTCAAGAATTACGCCCGCAAGTATCCTCATCGCATGGGGGAGTGGCAGGCCGATTCGCGCTCTCATGTCGCGCACATGAGCGAAGGGGACTTCTATGGCAGCGAGAAGTCGGCCCTGGTCGCCGCCGATGGCACGGTCAAGATCGAGCTGGTCGGCCAGGATGGCAACATCACTGTGCTCAAGGAGCAGACGCCGGTACTGGCCGGCGAGGTCGTCGATGGGGCAGTGATGAGCCGCAAGGCCCTCTCCGCCTTCGTGGCCGAGCAGATCGCTGACGCCAAGCAGCAGGATGTACTGTTCTCCCTGCACCTCAAGGCGACCATGATGAAGGTCTCCGACCCGATCATGTTCGGCATGGTGGTCAACGAGTTCTACCGTGACGTGCTCGACAAGCATGCCGATGTCCTGGAAGAGGTCGGTTTCGATGCCAGCAACGGCATCGGCGATCTCTATGCCACCATCGCCAAGCTGCCGGCCGGCAAGCAGGCCGAGATCGAGGCCGACATCGAGGCGCTCTACGCCGAGCGTCCGAGCCTGGCCATGGTCGATTCCTACAAGGGCATCACCAACCTGCACGTGCCCAGTGACGTGATCATCGATGCCTCCATGCCGGCGATGATCCGTGACTCCGGCAAGATGTGGGGGGCCGATGACGCCCTGCACGACGCCAAGGCGGTCATTCCGGATCGCTGCTATGCGGGCATCTACCAGGCCACCATCGATGACTGCAAGCAGCATGGCGCCTTCGACCCGACCACCATGGGCAGTGTGCCCAATGTTGGCCTGATGGCCCAGAAGGCCGAGGAGTACGGCTCCCATGACAAGACCTTCCAGATCCCGGCCGACGGCACCGTGCGCGTGACCGATGAGGCCGGCGAGCTGCTGTTCGAGCACGCGGTGGAGCAGGGCGACATCTGGCGCATGTGCCAGACCAAGGACGCGCCGATCAGGGACTGGGTCAAGCTGGCCGTGACCCGCGCCCGCGAGAGCGGTGCTCCGGCAGTCTTCTGGCTCGATGCCGAGCGTGCCCACGATGCCCAGTTGATCAAGAAGGTCGAGACCTATCTCCAGGATCACGACACTGGTGGCCTCGATATTCGTATCATGGCGCCGATGGAAGCGATGCAGTTCTCGCTGGCGCGTATTCGCCAGGGCGAGGACACCATCTCGGTGACGGGCAACGTGCTGCGCGATTATCTGACCGACCTGTTTCCGATCATGGAACTGGGCACCAGTGCCAAGATGCTCTCCATCGTTCCTCTGATGAACGGTGGGGGCCTGTTCGAGACCGGTGCCGGCGGCAGCGCCCCCAAGCACGTCCAGCAGCTCCTCGAGGAGAATCACCTGCGCTGGGATTCTCTGGGTGAATTCCTGGCCCTGGCCGCCTCTCTGGAGCATCTGGGCAAGACCTTCGACAATGCCCGTGCCCGAGTGCTGGCCAAGGCGCTGGACGAGGCCAACGGCAAGTTCCTGGACAGCAACAAGTCGCCGTCACGCAAGGTCGGTGAGCTCGACAACCGCGGCAGTCACTTCTACCTGGCCATGTACTGGGCAGAGGCGCTGGCGGCCCAGGACGAGGATGCCGAGCTCAAGGCGTTGTTCGGCAAGCTGGCCGAGGAACTGAAAGGCAAGGAAGCGACCATCGTCGAGGAACTGAATGGCGTGCAGGGGCGGTCGATGGATATCGGCGGCTATTATCATGCCGATGGCAAGCTGGCGGATACCGTGATGCGCCCCAGCAAAACCCTCAATGCCGCTCTGGAACTGGTGGCCAGGCGCTGATCCAGCCCGGCTCTAGTCATCGGTACCGAGGCCCCGCCTGATTCAATGGCGGGGCCGTTGCATTGAGGGCCGCACGGCGTTATAGCAGGGTGAGAAGCCCGCGATGAACCCGCGTGCGCCGATGACGTCCAATGTCCGTCGAGGAGCGTCGCCGGCGGCTTGTCGAGAAGCGAAGTGGTGCTTATGTTCAATAGAGAGGAGAGTTGGATGACGGACCGCCTGGTCCCGTATCGAGCGGGGATGACGCGGCCCTCGGAGCCGGATGAGGAGGGCGACGGCGATGTTGCGGTGCAGTCGTCCGAGCCGGAGCTGGCGCGTCCTCCGATGTACAAGGTGGTCTTGCATAATGATGACTTCACCCCCATGGAGTTCGTTGTAGAGGTGCTGCAGACCTTCTTCCACATGGACAGCGAGACGGCGGTGCAGGTCATGCTGGCGGTACATACCCAGGGCAAGGCCACCTGTGGCATCTTTACCCGGGATATCGCGGAAACCAAAAGCCATCAAGTCAATCAATATGCACGAGAGTGCCAGCATCCGTTGCTGTGCGACATCGAGGCGACGGACGATTGAGCATCGGCATGGTCCAGGGGCGGATGGCGAAATAACGTTGGTGGCCTCACTTGCAACGTTGCCATTTGTACCCGATGTTGATGATGCCGGACCGAGAAAGATCCGACGCAAGCCCTACGCGGCGAGAAGGGGACTGCCATGCTGAGCAAAGAACTTGAACTGACCCTCAACACGGCCTTTACCGTGGCGCGTTCCAAGCGTCACGAGTTCATGACCGTGGAGCACCTGCTGCTGGCTCTGCTGGATAACGCCTCCGCGGCGGATGTGCTCAAGGCCTGCGGGGCCAATATCGACAAGTTGCGGTCCGACCTGCAGGACTTCATCAATTCCACCACGCCGCTGATCCCCGAAGACCAGGGGGATCGCGAGACGCAGCCGACACTCGGCTTCCAGCGAGTGCTGCAGCGTGCCGTCTTTCATGTGCAGTCCTCCGGCAAGAGCGAGGTGACCGGTGCCAATGTGCTGGTGGCGATCTTCTCGGAGCAGGAGAGCCAGGCGGTCTACTTTCTCAAGCAGCAGAACGTGGCTCGGGTGGATGCGGTCAACTATATCGCCCATGGCATCTCCAAGGTTTCCGGCCATGACGACAATGCGTCATCCTCGCCGTCGCCCGATGCCGAGGAAGCCGAAGAGGCCGGCAGCGAGTCCAGCAGCAACCCGTTGACCGGCTATGCCACCAACCTCAACGAGCAGGCGCGCATCGGCAAGATCGACCCGTTGATCGGTCGTGATCACGAGCTCGAGCGGGTCGTGCAGATCCTGGCGCGTCGGCGCAAGAACAACCCCCTGCTGGTGGGCGAGGCCGGTGTCGGCAAGACCGCCATCGCCGAGGGGCTGGCCAAGCGCATCGTCGAGGAAGACGTGCCCGACGTGATCGGTGATGCCGTGGTCTACTCACTGGACATGGGCGCGCTGCTCGCCGGCACCAAGTATCGAGGCGACTTCGAGAAGCGTCTCAAGGGGTTGCTGGCCGAGCTGCGCAAGCAGCCCAACTCCATCCTGTTCATCGACGAGATCCATACGGTGATCGGCGCCGGTGCAGCGTCGGGGGGCGTGATGGACGCCTCCAACCTGCTCAAGCCGCTGCTTTCTTCGGGAGAGCTGCGCTGCATCGGGTCCACCACCTTCCAGGAGTTCCGGGGCATCTTCGAGAAGGACCGGGCGTTGGCGCGCCGCTTCCAGAAGGTCGATGTCATGGCGCCGTCGGTGGATGACACCGTGCGGATTCTCAAGGGGCTGCGTTCCCGCTTCGAGGAGCACCATCAGCTCAAGTACACCGACGAGGCGCTCGAGACGGCCGCGCGACTGGCGGACCGTTACATCAATGACCGTTTCCTGCCGGACAAGGCCATCGATGTCATCGACGAGGCGGGCGCACACCAGCGCCTGTTGCCGCCGGAAGTGCGGGTCGATTGCATCGACGTGGACCAGGTCGAGGCGGTGGTGGCTTCCATTGCGCGGATTCCGCCGAAGAGTGTCTCCAGCTCGGATCGCAAGCTGCTCGAGAACCTCGATCGTGACCTCAAGATGCTGGTGTTCGGTCAGAACGAGGCCATCGACAGCCTGTCGGCAGCGATCAAGCTGTCGCGGGCCGGGCTCAAGTCACCGGACAAGCCGGTGGGCAGCTTCCTGTTTGCCGGGCCCACCGGGGTCGGCAAGACCGAGGTGGCCCGCCAGCTGGCCCACATCATGGGCATCGACCTGGTGCGCTTCGACATGTCCGAGTACATGGAGCGCCACACCGTGTCGCGGCTCATCGGCGCACCCCCGGGCTATGTCGGCTATGACCAGGGCGGTCTGTTGACCGAGGCGATCACCAAGCAGCCCCACTGCGTGCTGCTGCTCGACGAGATTGAAAAGGCGCATCCCGAGGTCTTCAACCTGCTGTTGCAGGTCATGGATCATGGCAAGCTGACCGACAACAACGGTCGCGAGGCGGATTTCCGTCACGTGATCCTGATCATGACCTCGAATGCCGGCGTCGAACTGACGACGCGTCGCTCCATCGGCTTTCAGGTTCAGGATCATTCCACCGATGCCATGGAAGAGATCCGCAAGACCTTTACGCCGGAGTTCCGCAATCGCCTGGATGGCATTATCCAGTTCCACTCCCTGCCCACCGAGGTGGTGCGCAATGTGGTGGACAAGTTCCTGGTCGAACTTCAGGCCCAGCTGGACGAGAAGCGCGTGCAGCTCGAGGTGGACGAGGCGGCTCGCGATTGGCTGGCCGAACGCGGCTATGACCCGGACATGGGCGCACGCCCGATGGCACGCTTGATCCAGGAAAAGCTCAAGAAGCCGTTGGCCGAGTTGATCCTGTTCGGGGAGCTGGCCGAACACGGTGGTGTGGTGCATGTCAGTGTCGAGGACGACGAACTGCACCTGGCATCGGAGTCGGAGTTGGCCGACGCGCCCTGAAGTGGCGCGTCACCCGTTCCCGTGACCCCACCCACGCCCTGTCTTCGGACGGGGCGTCTTTCTTTCCGGGGCGTCGTTCTTTCCAAGGCATCGACAAGGGCCGGCAGAAGAAGGGCTGCCGACCGGCGAGCGCATGGGTGCCAGGGTTGGCCCGGGGAGTTCCTCAGCGGGAGCGGTAGACGATACGCCCCTTGGACAGGTCATAAGGGGTCAGCTCGACCTTGACCTTGTCGCCGGTCAGGATGCGGATATAGTTCTTGCGCATCTTGCCCGAGATGTGAGCGGTCACCACGTGTCCGTTCTCGAGTTCGACCCGGAACATGGTGTTGGGAAGGGTATCGACGACGACGCCTTCCATTTCGATATGGTCTTCGCGTGCCATATAGGCGATTCCTCGCTGGTGATGACGAACAAACAAGCGGCACGATACTCGGCAAAATGCCGGCCATGCCGATAAGGATAGCGCGATATTGTGCCGCATGCCGCCCGTCAAGGCAAAAGGTGCGGCCGCTCAATCGAGGATAAGGCGTCGCCAGTGCCGGCCGTCGAGCTGCTCCAGGGGCCGGAAGTTCTGCTTGTAGGCCATCTTGCGGCATTCCTGGATCCAGTATCCCAGGTAGACGTGGGGGAGCCCGAGCTGACGGGCGCGCTCGACCAGGCTGAGGACCGCATAGGTGCCGAGGGAGCGGCGTTCGAACTGGCTGGCGGGGTCGAAGAAGGTGTAGATCGCCGACAGGCCGTTCTCGAGCTGGTCGAAGGCGGAGACTGCCAGCAGCCGATCGCCGAGTCGCAATTCGAGCAGCTTGGCGTAATCCTGGTCCAGGGTCAGGAAAGTGCGGTATTGATCATAGCTGGGCGGATACATGTCGCCGTCGCTGTGTCGGGTGCGAATGTAATGGGCATAGAGCGAGTAGTGTTCGGCATCGAAGACGGCGGGGCGCACGTGTTCGGTCAAATCGGCATTGCGGTGCACGAGCTTGCGCTGGGTACGGTTCGGCACAAAGTCGTCCACCGGAATGCGCACCGAGATACAGGCGCGGCATCCCTCGCAGTGGGGCCGGTAGAGGTGATGGCCGCTGCGCCGGAATCCAAGCAGCGTCAGGGCATCATAGACGCCGCCCCCTGGGGATTGCTGGGGGTCGAGAAACAGCGTGGTCGCCTCGCGACCTTCCAGATAACTGCATGAGTGCGGCACGGTCAGAAAAAACCGCAGGTCGCGTATCGGCTGCCGCGGAGTATTACTGCTCAAGGCTGCCGTCTCCTCTCGTCCGTGGCTCCGTCATGGTGTCTCGCCGAGCCGTGTGAACGACCAGGTCGGTAGGGTGATGGCATTCGGTTCCAGCAGCTGCTCGCCATCCGGCATATCACCCAGCCACTGTTCAAGATAGCCGATGAATTCGGCCCGGGCGATATCCCGGGCGCCCAGGCTGGCCAGGTGGGCAGTATGCATCTGGCAGTCGATGAGGCGTCCGTCTTCACGGGCCATGCTCCTGGCCAGCGTCACCAGGGCGATCTTGGAGGCATCGGCCACGCGGGAGAACATCGACTCGCCGAAGAAGACGGGGCCCAGGGCGATACCGTAGAGGCCGCCGACCAGGACGCCATCGCGCCAGACTTCCACTGAATGTGCCGCCCCGAGATCGTGGAGACGACCATAGGCCGCATGCATCTCGTCGGTGATCCAGGTCCCGGGTTGGTCACGACGGGGGGCCGCGCAGGCACTGACCACGGCATCGAAAGCAGTGTCGGCCGTGACGCGGAAACCGCCATTGCGCAGACGCTTGGCAAGACTGCGGCGTACCCGGACCTCCCCGGGCACGAGCACCATGCGAGGGTCCGGGCTCCACCACAGGACTGGCTGGCCCTCGCTGTACCAGGGAAAGATGCCGCGTCGATAGGCGGCCAGCAGCCAGGCCGGACTCAGGTCGCCACCTGCGGCCAATAGACCGCCGGGATCATCCAGGGCGGTGTCGACCGGAGGGAAGTCGATGGGACGCTCGGGCAGCCAGGGGAGCATGCGGGGTCGTTCCTTGCGTTGGGGCGATATAGTGTGACGGGCTCCGGGGCGCCACTCAAGCCATCGAAGCCCCGGTGCGGGGCTATCGCCGTCAAGCGGTGTCGCTCGGGCTGATCCGTCGACAGGCCTGCGGCATTGGCCTCGGGCCCCTGTGACGGTGGGGCCAGGCTCGGTATGATTGGCCTTTATGGAATCTGGAAGACGCCATGTGGCGCAAGGGGATGGCCGCTTGACTGCCAAGAAGAAGTCCGCGTCGCACGGTCGTGCGGCGAATGCCAAGGAAACGGCCAGGCGCTTCGGTCTGCGTCTGCAGGGGTCGGCGCGCGAGGGCGTGGTGATCCTGCTGCTGGCAGCCTGTGTGTTTCTGCTGCTGGCCTTGTTCAGTTTCGATGCCGGCGATCCTGGGTGGTCGCGAAGTGGGCCGGAGACGGAGGTCGCCAATTGGATGGGGGCCTTCGGAGCCTGGCTTTCCGATGTGCTGTATTCCTTGTTTGGTGCCAGTGCCTTGTGGTGGCCCGCCATGCTCGGGTTTGCCGCCTGGTGGTTGATGCGTTCGCGACAGGTGAATTTCGAATGGGATGCCACCTTGCTGGCCGTTCGCTGTGGCGGGCTGTTGCTGCTGCTGCTGGGCACCACGACACTGGGCGCCTTGCACTTCTATCGTCCCGACAGTCCCTTGCCCTATGCGGCGGGAGGAATTCTCGGAGAAGGATTGGTCGGTGCCTTGCGGCCCATGCTGGGCAGTGGCGGGACCTCGTTGCTGGCATTGGCCGCCATGCTGTGCGGGGTACCCCTGTTCACGGGCCTGTCCTGGTTGACCATCATGGACGAACTGGGGCTGCGCGCCGTGGTCCTGTGGCGTTGGGCTGCGAGTCGGTTCGCCCTGAAGCGCGAGGCCCCTGATACCGAAAGTGCCGCGCCCGAGACGCGTCGAGCCGACAGTCTGCACTCGCCGTCGTCCGAGACCGAAGTGGCGACGAAGGGAGAGACGACGAAGGGAGAGACGACGAAGCGCGAGGCGGCGGAAGCGACGGAAGAAGAGAACGAGTCATCACAGCGCGGGACCTGGTGGCGGCGCCTGGTGCCGGGACTCGACAGCGGTGAGTCACCGGTACTGGCAGGTGCGGGCCGCCGCGACCCGGGCTTCGGCGATGACGGCAAGACCGAGATTCCCTGGGAGGTGCCCGATCGTACGCCCTCGGCCAAGCGCCCCGAGGCGGCGTATACCGCTCGGGCAGCCGAGGGGCCGAAGGAGCCGACCCTGTCGCTGTCGCCAGGCAATTCGTCGCTGTCGACGCCGACGGCCGAGCGTGAGCCTAGTGAGCGTCCGTCACCCCGGGCGTCGGCATTCGTTGCACCACCGTCCGACGAGCCGACTCCTGCTGCAGCGCCGGTCTCGTCCAGGGAAGAGGCGCCCTCGGGGGCCGGAGCGGGGGATGACGCGGTGAGCGAGCCCACGTCACCGCCTGAAACACCGGCGTCGCGCCGGGTCCCCGAGACTGTGCCAGAGCCGATATTGCCGGATGACGACGAGATTCCGCCCGGCATACGGCCGTCCCCCGACGCATCGCCTTCCGGGAACAGGCCGGAAGACGATGAAATGGCATCGCGCCCGGTCGGGACGCCCCGGGAATCGGTGGTATCGAAGCCGGTGGCGCCCGACGAGCCAAGGGAAGAAACCGGCGGGCCCTTTGCCGGTGAGCCCAGAGCGACCGAAGCGGTCGAGCCTCCATCGCCGACGGCGTCGACGATGGAAGGAGAGGGAGCGGCCACGGCATTCGGCGAGGCTGATGATGAGACGCCGCGGGTCGCTACCGCCGATCAGGCTCGGGATGCCGCCGACGATGAGGGCCCTGCCCTCTGGACCGTGGAGCACCTGCAGAATCAGCGTCCATCGTTCGAAGAGTTCTCCGAGCCGGATGGCGAGCTGCCGAGCCTGCGACTGCTGACGCCACCGGAACCGCACCAGCCCAATTACACCGACGAGCAGTTGACCGAGATGGCCGAGCTGCTCGAGACGCGATTGCGCGAGTATGGTGTCAAGGCCGAGGTGGTCGATACCTGGCCGGGGCCGGTGATCACGCGTTTCGAGATCAAGCCGGCGGCGGGGGTGAAGGTTTCCAAGATCAGCAACCTGGCCAAGGACCTGGCGCGCTCGCTGATGGTCAAGAGTGTTCGGGTGGTGGAAGTGATTCCCGGGCGGCCTACCGTGGGTATCGAGATTCCCAATCCCCACCGTGCCATGATCCGGCTGCGTGAGGTGATCGACTCCGATCGCTATCAGCACGAAGCCTCGGCATTGACCGTGGCACTGGGCCAGGACATCGGAGGGGCGGCCGTGGTGGCCAATCTCGGCAAGATGCCGCACCTGCTGGTGGCCGGGACGACGGGGTCGGGCAAGTCGGTGGGGGTCAACGCCATGTTGATCTCCATGCTGCTCAAGGCCCAGCCGGACGAGCTGCGTATGATCATGGTCGATCCCAAGATGCTGGAGCTGTCGGTCTACGACGGTATTCCGCACCTGCTGGCGCCTGTGGTCACCGACATGAAGGAAGCCGCCAACGCACTGCGCTGGTGTGTGGCCGAGATGGAGCGTCGCTACAAGCTGATGGCCGCGATGGGGGTGCGTAATATCGCCGGCTTCAACGAGAAGCTCGACGAAGCGGGGCGGGCCGGCGCCCAGGTTGCCGATCCTCTGTGGGAGCCGCAGCCCTGGGAAATGCATCAGGCACCGCCGGTGCTCGAGAAACTGCCCTACATCGTGGTGGTGATCGACGAATTCGCCGACATGTTCATGATCGTCGGCAAGAAGGTCGAAGAGCTGATCGCGCGTCTGGCCCAGAAGGCCAGGGCCGCCGGCATTCACCTGATCCTGGCGACCCAGCGTCCTTCGGTGGACGTGGTGACCGGCTTGATCAAGGCCAACATTCCCACTCGCATGGCCTTCCAGGTCTCGTCCCGGGTCGATTCGCGCACCATCCTTGATCAGGGCGGTGCCGAGAATCTGCTGGGGCATGGTGACATGCTCTATCTGCCCGCTGGCGCCGGTATGCCCACCCGGGTGCACGGTGCTTTCGTCGACGACGACGAGGTGCACCGGGTGGTCGAGGACTGGAAGCGGCGCGGTGAGCCAGAGTATATCGACGAGATCCTGTCCGGTGGCGTGTCTGCCGATGCCCTGGCCGGGCTGGAGGCCGAGGGCGGTGGCGATAGCGGCGATGCCGAGCAGGATGCCCTCTACGACGAGGCGGTGCAGTTCGTGACCGAGAGTCGGCGGGCCTCGATCTCGGCGGTTCAGCGCCGCTTCAAGATTGGCTACAACCGTGCCGCACGGCTGGTCGAGGCCATGGAGTCGGCCGGCGTGGTCTCGACCATGGGGACCAACGGCGCCCGCGAGGTGCTGGCGCCGCCCCCCGTCGGCGATTGAGTGCCATCGTGCAAGCACCATGCAAGGTCGGGCGGGTGTGCAACTCGCCCGGGCCACCGGGGTCCGAATGCCACAGGATGCCACCAAGGACCCTTTCAGGGAGACGATGATATGACAGTGAAAAAACGCCTCGCCGCCAGCGCCCTGCTGGTCCTGGCACCGCTTTCGGCGGTGGCCGACGAGGGGGCTGAGCGGCTGACGCGCATGCTCGAGCCGGTCAAGACCTATGTGGCCGATTTCGACCAGGAGATTCTCGACAGCGGGGGGCAGCGACTCCAGGAAGCGAGCGGGAGAATGTGGCTGGCGCGTCCGGGGCGCTTCCGTTGGGAGGTGGATGCGCCCTACGAGCAGATCGTGGTATCGGATGGTGACGAGGTCACGCTCTACGATCCGGACCTGCAACAGGCCACGGTCCAGGCGCTCGATGAACGGGTGACCCATACGCCGGCACTGTTGCTGTCCGGCAGTACCGGTGACCTCACCGAGAGTTACGAAGTGACCCGCGCCCAGCAGGGGACCGCGGAGACTTTCACCCTGACGCCGCGGGACGCCGATACCCTGTTCGAGTCCTTGAAGATGACCTTCTACGGCGAGACGCTCGGCCGGCTGCAGATGACCGACAGCACGGGCCAGCGCACCGCCATCGAATTCGATGATGCACAGCAGAACGTCGACGTGGCGGATTCCCGTTTTTCACTCGAGTTGCCCGAAGGTACCGATGTGATTCGCGAATCCCCCTGAGAGGGTGTCTACAAAATGCCTACACTCGGCAATACGGCGTTGAAATTGACCTCAAAATGCTCATTTACCCATCGTAAACTGCGCTTTTTCACTCAATTTCGCCTTGTCTTGCCTTCGTTCACCTGTTTTGTAAACACCCCCTGAGTCGCATCGTCCGCTTCCTCATCGCCCCCGTCGGGTACAGCCGGCGGGGGCGATGTCATTGTCGATCCCGTCAGGCCGCGTGACAGCGGCGACGAGTGCGGGATGCGAGGTGCCGATTCAGCACGAGTGTCGAGACGAGCAAGAGCGTGCCGAACAGCGTCAGGGCCGTCGCATGGCCGAACAGGTCCACCAGGGTGCCGGTCACCACGACCGGAAGGCTGAAGCCGATATAGGCCATCAGGAAGAAACCGGCACTGGCACGGGCGTGCTGACCATCGGCCGCATCGAGAACGCCGCTCAGGCCGCCGAGATAGATGAAACCGTAGCAGGCACTGCTGGCGGCCAGGGCTCCGGCCAGAACGCTGCCGAGGCTGCCCGCGAGCGCGCCCCAGGCGATCATCGCGTAAGCCAGCGGCAGGATGAGCAGGCCAAGCCGGACGGAGGCCACGGCGCTCAGGCGCCTCGCCATGGGTTGGAACAGCACGCCACCGCTGCAGATGCCCAGGGTCACGAACCCAGACCAGTCGGACAGGCCATGCTGGCCGAGTGTCGCAGGAAGAATGGCGATGACCAGCCCGGTGGTGGCCCAGGCCAGCAGAATCGACAGACCGAACGGCAGGCTGCCCGTCGGGTAGGCGGGAAGTCGCAGGAAAGGAGCGCGGCCGGGTGCCTCGTTCGATGCGTCCTCGAGGCCCAGCAGCAGTATCAGCGCGAGTCCTGCCATGACGAGATACGCCCCCAGGCTGGGTGGCGTCAGGCTCGGCTCATGCAACAGAAAGGCGCTGGTCACGGCCGCGCCCAGTCCGAAGCCGAGGGATGTACTGGCCGTGACCCAATTCGTCGGGCGCCGGCTGTCCGAGGTGCCGAATAACGCTAGCATGTAGGCGGGAGCCGATATCGAGGTCAGAGCGGCGGCGATGCCCATCAACAAGCGGGCGATGCCCAGACTGGCGACGCCAGGCGCGACCAGGGTCAAGGTAGTGGCGGTCCCGCAGAGGCACAGCGCGACCATGATCAGTGGCCGTCGGCCCACTCGATCGGGGAGGCCGCCGAGCAGGATCAGCACCGGCAGGATCCCGACCACATAGGCGGCGAAGGCGAGCGAGGTAGCGCCGACGCCAAGTTCATCGTGGGCGGCGAGGGCCGCGTAATAGGGTGCCTGGAGATTGACGGCACTGGTGATGGTGCAAAGAGCGAAGGCGAGTCGCCAGGCATTGAAAGAGCGCATGAGGGTTCCTGAAGGTAGAGATGACAGTCGCCACGCTCTCACCGATGCCCGCAGCGGATAAGGGACACTCACGAGCGATTTCGCGGACACTGTTCAGGCGTTTTCCGGAACGGTGGATGGAAGAGGGAGGAAGGGAATATGCGCCTGGAGATCGACCCGGACGAGGGCAGGCCGCTGGTTCAGCAGGTGACCGAGGGAACCCGGGAGTGGATCGAGCGCCACGGGACAAGCGGTGTACGGCTGCCGTCGATTCGACGCCTATCCGCGGAGCTCGGCGTCAGCCGCAATATCGTCATCGAGGCCTACGAGCGACTCGTCGCCCTGGGCTGGGTGTGCTCACGTCCGGGAGCGGGGTTCTATGTTGCCGAACGCGTCATCGATGCGGACGAGCAGGGTGCGCGCAGTGGCATGGCGGATGTGTCGGGCGAGATGTGGAGTCAGTTCCAGGACGCGGGCGGCTCCCTGAGACTGGGCTGTGGCTGGCTGCCCGGTGACTGGCGGGAGGAGGAAGCATTCGCTCATGCCGTGCGTCAGGTGACGCGGGGGCCGTCGAGCGGCCTCTTCGATTACAGCACGCCGCTCGGGTCGCCGGAACTGCGTGCCCTGATACAGGAGCGGTTGAGACGGCTGGCTGTCGATGTCGATGCCAACCAGCTGCTCATGACCGGTGGGGGCAGCCAGGCCCTGGATATCATCGTGCGCTGGTTACTGCGCCCCGGTGACACCGTCTTTGTCGAGACGCCGGGGTATTACAACCTGTTCGGCCTGCTGCACTTGCATCGTGTCAGGATCGTCGGGGTGCGGCGCACGGCGGAAGGCCCGGATCCCGAACATCTCGAGGCATTGCTCCAGCGATACGCTCCGAAACTGTTCTTCTGCAACAGCGTCTTCCACAATCCGACCGGTACCACGCTTAGCCCTGCCGCGGCCCATCGCATTCTGCAGTTGGCCGAGCGACATGACATGCGGATCGTCGAAGATGATATCTACGCCGATTTCCAGCACCGCCCATCGACCCGGCTGGCCTCGCTGGACGGTATACGTCGGGTGATCTACGTTGGCTCTTTTTCCAAGAGCCTGTCCTGTTCGCTGCGTGTCGGTTTCATCGCCGCGCCTCCCGAGCTGCTCAAGCCACTGGTCGACGTGAAGATGCTGAGCAATATCGCGACCTCGCCCTTCGCCGAGCAGGTGGTGACGGCCCTGCTGCGAAATGGTGCCTATCGCAAGTTGATGGAGCGCTTGAGGGTCAGGCTCGCCGAGCAGATGGCCACTGCCATGCAACTGGTGCGGGAGGGGGGCTGGGAGATGTACGCCGCGCCCCGGGGTGGCATGTTCCTGTGGGTGCGTCACCCGGCCGTCGCGTCGTCCGGCGAGCTGGTGACGCGGGCGCGCCGGCAAGGCATACGCCTGTCGCCGGGCCAGGTCTTTCTGCCCGATGCCGATGACTCGCCCTGGCTGCGGATCAACGTGGCCTATACCAATGACGCCAGAGCAGTGGACTTCCTGACCGCACCGCTGTGATTCAGTCCTCTCCTCGATCCGCCGCCTCGTCGAGACTGGCCCGCCAGGCCTGCATTTGCTGGAAGCGCTTTTCCTGGCCATATTCGCTGGGCTCGAAGAAGCGTTCGAAGGGGATCTCGTCCGGCCAACAATCATGTTGGCTGCCCGCCGGGTAGCCGTTGGGTTCGTGGTGGGCGTAACGATAGCCCTCGCCGTGGCCGAGGGATTCCATCAGTCGGGTTGGCGCATTGCGCAGGTAAGTGGGCACCTCGAGACGCGGCTGGGCAGCGACGAACTGCTTGGCTCGCTTCCAGGCCTGGTCGATGGCATTGCTCTTGGGGGCAACGGAAAGATGGATGGCGACGTGAGCGATGGCGCGCTGACCTTCGTAGTCGCCCAGGCGCAGGTAGGCGTCCCAGGCCGACATGGCCAGCGGCAGGGCACGGGGGTCGGCATTGCCGACATCTTCCGAGGCAATGGCGGTGAGGCGACGAATCACGTCCAGGGGGTCGCCACCGCCCTGCATGAAACGCGCGATATACAGCAGGGCGGCGTCAGGGCGCGAGGAGCGCACCGACTTGTGGATGGCCGACAGCAGGTCGTAGAAGTGGTCGCCTTGCTTGTCGAAGGCACTGGCCTGATGGCCGATGATGTCTTCCAGTGCCTCGCGGGGCAGTCGCTCACCATCACCGGCGGGTTCGGTGAAGTCGCAGGCAGTCTCCAGCAGTCCCAGGGCACGCCGGGCGTCGCCGGCGGCGGCTCGGGCGAGCAGGCCCAGGACCTCGTCATCCACGGCGATGCGTCGGGCACCCAGGCCTCGGGGCTCGTCGGCGAGGGCATGTCGCAGTACCTCGGCCACGTCGTCATCGGTGAGCGCCTTGAGGACATGCACCCTGGCCCGCGACAGCAGAGCGGAGTTGACCTCGAATGACGGGTTCTCGGTGGTGGCGCCGATCAGCGTCAGCAGGCCCGATTCCACATGGGGCAGCAGGGCGTCCTGCTGACTCTTGTTGAGCCGGTGGATCTCGTCGAGAAACAGCAGGGTGCCGCGATCCTGGCCCTGGGCGGTCCTGGCACGGTCGACGGCTTCGCGGATGTCCTTGACACCTGCCATCACCGCCGAGAGTCGCTCCAGATGGGCACCGGACTCTTCGGCCAGTATCTCCGCCAGGGTGGTCTTGCCGGTGCCGGGCGGCCCCCACAGGATCATCGAGCGTATCGCGCCGGTCTCGACCATGCGTCGAACCGGTTTGCCCGGGCCGACCAGTGCCTGCTGCCCCACGTAGTCGGCGAGGCGACGAGGCCGCATGCGCCAGGCCAGAGGCGCATGCTGGTCGGAAGCGGCTTGCTGGAACAAGTCCATGAATGGCTCCTTGAGGCTGCCGATTGAAAGACATGATGGGCGGGAATGGGCAAAGATGGCGTCCAGGGTCTAGCTTGATAACTCCGTCGTCCCGACTTGGGGAACCCATGCCGAGAAGGCGCGTCCAACTCAAGGTGCCTTCCGTCCATGTCCGATACAGAGGAGGCCTTCGCCATGCCCATGCTGAACCAACTGCGTCAGGATCATGCCAATATGGCGCGCATGTTGCACGTTCTGCAGCTCAAGCAGAAGACCCTGGCTGGCGGTGAACGTCCCAACTTCCAACTGGTGCGCGAAGTCGTGGATTATATCCTCGATTACATGGATGGTTTCACCATGCCGCTGGAAGAGATCTGCACGGAACGCCTGCGCGAGCGGGCGCCGGAATGCGATGACGTCACCGAGCGCTTGTCCAGGGATTATCGTGCCCTTCGCGCCCGTCTGAAGCGACTGTCCAATGATCTCGACATGATCCTGATGGACGCCGTGGTGCCGATGGACTGCTTTGCAGACGACCTCAAGGGATATCTCGATGCGCATCGCAACTATCTGCGCGAGGAGCGCGAGCAACTCTTTCCATTGATCCGCGAACATTTCAACGACACGGACCTCGACAACCTCGCCGAAGCCCTGCCGGCCGGTGCTGCCGCGGAGCTGGAGCGGTTGCAGGCGGCCTATCCGGAACTCTACGCCGAGTTGCGTGATGCACCAGAGCCGGTGACCTGATCACCTTCAGCGTCTGCCTCGCTCTGAGGTAGAATGCGTCGCACTTCATGACGAGACGCGACGCCATGCACCATCACCCGAGCCCCCCGGCTCTTGCCATCCTGTCGTTCCCCGGCCCTTTCAGGGCCGGGGCTGACGCGAGGGCGCGCTGATGTCCGGGCCGATCCTGGTGTTCGATTCCGGCGTGGGCGGCTTGTCGGTGGTGGCATCGCTGCGCCGACGGCTCCCCGAGGCAGCGCTGGCCTATGCCTGCGACAACGCCATGATGCCCTATGGCGTGCGTGAGGATGATTGGCTGGTAGCGCGCATCCTCGAGGTCTGCGGCGCCGCGGTGGCGGCCAGTGGTTGCGCCGGACTGGTGGTGGCCTGCAACACGGCCAGTACCCTGGCACTCGAGGCACTGCGCGCACACCTGGCGGTGCCGGTGGTCGGTACCGTGCCGGCGATCAAGCCGGCGGCCGGGATGAGCGAGACCCGTCATATCGGACTGCTGGCGACCAGCGCCACCGTGGCGCGCCCCTATACCCTGCGCCTGATTCGAGAGTTCGCAGGAGACTGCCGAGTGACGCGCATGGCCGCCGACCCCCTGGTGGCCGAGGCCGAGCGTCGGGTAATGGGCTCGAGTCCCGATCCGGATGTTCTGCTTCGGACGCTGGCACCGCTGGCGGAGATGCCGAGCCTGGATACCATGGTGCTGGGCTGCACGCATTTCCCCCTGCTGCGCGAGGGCCTCATCGAGGCGGCTCCGCGACACGTGCGATGGGTCGACTCAGGGGATGCTATCGCCCGTCGCGCCGGTCAGGTGATGGCCGGCCATGACCGGCATCGGGGCAGCGAGACGGGCTGGGTCACCGCACCCTCCGAGGCCCTGGCTCGGGGACTGTCCGGGTTCGGCTTCACCGAGACCCGCTTGTTGCCGTTGGCCTGATGCGCGCCAGGCCGTTTCATCCACTTCCGCCTCATCGTTACCCATTCCGATCATCAGGAGCCACCGTGGCCATTCCCGTTGTCGATCCTCCCCGCTATGACGAGCAGCTCGATGCCAAGCGCGCACGTCTCGTCGAGACCTTTGCACCTTTTGCACCTCCAGCGCTCGAGGTCTATCCCTCGCCGCCCAGTCACTACCGCCAGCGTTGCGAATTTCGTCTCTGGCACGAGGGTGATGACCTCTTCTATGCCATGTTCGAAGTCGATCCCGACGAACCCGGCAAGAAGCGGGTGGTGCGCCTTGACGACTATCCGGTCGCCGGCCGACGCATCAACGAGCTGATGCCGCAACTGCTTGATGCGGTACGTGATCGACCGATACTGCGACGCAAGTTGTTCCAGGTCGAGTTCCTCACCACCCTGTCCGGCGAGGCGCTGGTCACCCTGATCTATCATCGTCAGCTCGACGAGGCCTGGGACGACGCTGCACGCGAGCTCGAGCAGGCTCTCGACATCATGATCATCGGGCGCGCCCGCAAGCAGCGGCGAGTCCTGACCCGTGACCATGTCTGGGAATGTCTCGAGGTCGATGGTCGTCGTCTGCATTATCAGCAGGTCGAGAACAGCTTCACCCAGCCCAACGCCGAAATCTGTCGCGCCATGCTTGCCTGGGCGCGGGACGTCACCGCCGGCAGCCAGCAACGTGATCTGGTCGAGCTGTATTGCGGAAACGCCAATTTCACGGTGGCCCTGGCCGGCAATTTCCGACGCGTCCTGGCCACCGAAATATCGCGCACCTCGGTGGCCAGTGCCCGGGAAAATCTCGACGCCAATGCCATCGACAACGTGACGGTGGGGCGCATGTCCGCCGAGGAGTTCACCCAGGCCCTCAAGGGCGAGAAGGGAGGCCGGCGTGTCGAGGCCTGGGCACTCGGCGAGCACGATTTTTCCACGGTGCTGGTGGACCCGCCACGCGCAGGACTCGACGAGGCGAGCTGTCGCCAACTGAGCGAGTATGAGCGTATCGTCTATATTTCATGCAACCCGGATACGTTGGCGCAGAATCTGGAGACATTGACGCAGACACATGACGTGACGCGTTTCGCGCTCTTCGACCAGTTCCCCTGGACGCACCATTGCGAATGCGGGGTGCTGCTGGAGCGACGCGCCTGATTGCGACCTTTGTCTTAAGTGCATTGGCCTTGTCAAGGCGCGATGCGCAACCGACATGCGCCATGAGCAAAGGGGCATGTTGCTGGGGATGAGGCGTTGATTGGCGTAACCTCCGGGGCCAAGGGAAATACTGAACGAAACGCCCGTCCCCCATCTTGTATTTTCGGCCACCGCTGGTGGCCCCTGGCAGTCGAGGTGATTGATGCTACACGTCGCACAGGAGGAGACCCGTCTGGATCTTCTCAAGCAGCTCAAGGAACGGCTGCAGAGCCGTCTGGACAAGGACAAGGCCATCACGGTCGACACCTTCGCTCGCCTCTTCTATGCCGCCGTTCCCCTCGAGGACCTGGCCGACCGACGGCTGGACGATCTCTATGGCGCGACTCTGTCGGTGTGGCATTTCATCCAGCAGTTCGATCCCGCGACCCCCAAGGTTCGGGTACTCAACCCGGACTTCGAGGAGCATGGCTGGCAATCCACTCATACGTTCATCGCCGTGCTTCACGAAGACATGCCGTTTCTCGTCGATTCGGTGCGTGTGGAATTGAACCGACGCGGCATGACCGTTCATGCCATTCACAATGCCGTGCTGTCGGTAGCCCGTGACGACGCAGGGCATCTGCAACGCTTTGCCTCTCCGGAAGAAGACGGGGCCCCGGCGGCGCGTGAATCCTTGATCGCCATCGAGGTCGACCGGCACTCCAACCCGGATGATCTCGAGGAAATCGAGTCCAGTCTGCAGGAAGTGCTGCGCGAGGTCCGGACCGCGGTGGGAGACTTCGACCCCATGCGTGAGCAGGTCCAGGCGGCTGTCCAGGAGCTCGAGGCCATCAAGCCCTCTCAGGTCGACCCGGCGGATCACCGGGAAGCCATCGAGTTCCTGCAGTGGCTGCTCCAGGACAACTTCACTTTCCTGGGCTACGACGAGTATGAGGTGCGCGAAGACCAGGGGCGCCAGCGCCTCGATAAGGTCGAGAACAGCGAACTCGGGGTCTTCCGCCTGGATCAGCCGCGTTATCACGAGCGCATCCGCACCGACCTGGGCGTCGAAGGCGATCACTACGTGCCGATGCCACAGCTGATGTCGTTCGCCAAGAGCGCCCACCACGCCAGGATCCACCGGCCGACCTATCCCGACTACATTTCCATCGATCGCTATGACGATCAGGGGCGGGTGATCGGCGAACGGCGTTTCCTCGGCATGTTCACCGCCACGGTCTACAACGAGTCGCCGCGCAACGTTCCGATCCTGCGTCGCAAGCTCCAGGCGGTGATGGATATTGCCGGCTTCAGCCCCAAGGGGCACAACGGCAAGCAGCTGCTGCAGATTCTCGAGGTCTATCCGCGCGATGACCTGTTCCAGATCGACATCGATGAGCTGGCGCAGACGGCGCTGGGCATTCTCGATATCCGCGAACGTCGCCGCGTGCGGTTGTTCATTCGCGAGGACACCTTCGGCAAGTTCTATTCCTGCCTGGTGTTTGTGCCGCGCGATGTCTTTTCCACCGAACTGCGGGTGCGGCTCCAGGAGCTGCTCTGCGAAGAGCTCGATGCCACCTTCGGCGATTTCAATACCTATCTCTCCGAATCGGTGCTGGCGCGTATCCAGTTCATCCTGCGCTTCAACGGCGAAACGCCGACGGAGTATGACATCAAGCGCCTGGAGGAAAAGCTGGTCAAGCTGGCGCGCAACTGGCGTGACGACCTGCTCAACGCCGCCATCGAGGGGTTCGGCGAGGAGAACGCCAATCTGTTGATGAGCCGCTTCCGCGATGCCTTCCCGGCCAGTTACCGCGAGGCCTTCAGTGCTCGCACCGCCGTCTATGACCTGCAGCATATCGGGGAGCTCGATGAGGGTGGGTCGCTGGCGCTGTCGCTGTATCGATTGATCGAGGAAGAGGGCAGTGGCGTCAACCTCAAGCTTTTCCACCCTGATGCGCCGATTCCGCTGTCCGATGTGCTGCCGATGATGGAAAACCTGGGCCTGAGGGTGCTCGGAGAGCGGCCTTACGAGGTTCAGGCCAGTGATGCGGCCTACTGGATTCACGACTTCACCCTGGAGCATCACACCAGTGTGGAAATGAACCTCCAGGAGATGCGTGGCCCCTTCATCGAAGCCTTCCAGCGGATCTGGGCCGGAGAGGCGGATAACGACGCCTTCAACCGGCTGATCATCGGGGCCAATCTCGATTGGCGCGAGGTGGCGATGCTGCGCGCCTATGCGCGCTATCTGAAGCAGATTCGCTTCGGCATGTCCCAGGACTATATCGCCACCACCCTGGGCAGCCACCCGGAGATCACCCGCGAGCTGGTGTCTCTGTTCGAGCTCCGCTTCGATCCGGCCGAGCGCCCCGGCGAAGAGGACATTGAGGAGTGCGAGTCGCGCATCCTGGCGCTGCTCGATGACGTGCCGAGTCTCAATGACGACCAACTCCTGCGTCGCTACATGGAGTTGATCAAGGCGACTCTGCGGACCAACTATTACCAGCGTACCGAAGAAGGTCGCTACAAGGACTATCTCGCCTTCAAGCTCGAGCCCTCTCGGGTATCCGGCATGCCCAAGCCGCGCCCGGCCTACGAGATCTTCGTCTGTTCACCGCGTGTCGAGGGCGTGCACCTGCGTGGCGGCAAGGTCGCCCGGGGCGGGCTGCGCTGGTCCGATCGCCACGAGGATTTCCGCACCGAGGTGCTCGGCCTGGTCAAGGCCCAGCAGGTCAAGAACGCGGTGATCGTACCGATGGGGGCCAAGGGCGGTTTCGTCTGCAAGCGCATGCCGGAAGGTGCGGACCGCGAGACGACCCAGAAGGAAGGCATCGCCTGTTACCAGATCTTCATTCGTGCCCTGCTGGATGTCACCGACAACCTGGCCGGTGGCGAGGTCGTGCCGCCCCGTGACGTGGTGCGCCACGATGATAACGACCCCTATCTGGTGGTGGCTGCCGACAAGGGCACGGCGACCTTCTCCGATATCGCCAACGAAATCTCCACCGAATACGGTCACTGGCTCGGTGATGCTTTCGCCTCCGGGGGCGCCAACGGCTATGACCACAAGAAGATGGCGATTACCGCCAAGGGCGCCTGGGAGTCGGTCAAGCGTCATTTCCGCGGCCTGGGCATCAATACCCAGGAAGATGAGTTCAGCGTGGTCGGCATCGGCGACATGGCCGGCGACGTCTTCGGTAATGGCATGCTGCTTTCCGACAAGATTCGCCTGGTAGGTGCCTTCAACCATCTGCATATCTTCGTCGATCCGACCCCGGACGCGGCGTCGAGCTTCGCCGAACGCCAGCGCCTGTTCGACATGCCGCGCTCCAGCTGGGAAGACTACAATACCGAGCTGATCTCCGAGGGCGGCGGTATCTTTCCGCGCAGCGCCAAGTCGATCACCATCACACCGCAGATGAAGAAGGTCTTCGGCATTCGCGAGGACAAGCTGTCGCCCAACGAGCTGATCCACGCCATGCTGGTTTCCAGGGTCGACCTGCTCTGGAATGGCGGGATCGGTACCTACGTCAAGGGCAGCGAGGAAACCGATGCCGAGGTCGGCGACAAGGCCAACGATGCCCTGCGTATCGATGGTCGCGAACTCAACTGTCGAGTCGTCGGCGAGGGCGGCAACCTCGGCCTGACCCAGCGCGGACGCATGGAGGCCGCTGCCAGGGGAGTGCGGGTCTATACCGACTTCATCGACAACGCCGGCGGCGTGAACTGCTCCGACCATGAGGTCAACATCAAGATCCTCATCGACGAGGTGGTGTCGCGGGGCGACATGACCGAGAAGCAGCGCAATCAGCTGCTTGCCGACATGACCGGTGAAGTCAGCGAACTGGTGCTGCTGGACAACTACCGCCAGACCCAGGCGCTGGATCTCGCCGAGCTGCTGTCGCGTCAGGGTATCGGCCCCTTCCGCCGCTTCATCAGCGAGCTGGAGGCGGCCGGTCAGATCGATCGTGAACTCGAGTTCCTGCCCTCCGATGACGAGCTGCTCGAGCGCACCCAGCATGAGCAGGGGATGACCCAGCCGGAGCTGTCGGTGTTGATCTCTTACGCCAAGAGCGTGCTCAAGGGGGACTTGATCGCCTCGGACGTCCCCGATGACCCGACCATCATGCGCTTCGTCGAGCGTGTCTTCCCGTCGGTGCTGGGCGAGCGCTATCGCGACGAGATGTACGAGCATCGACTGAAGCGCGAGATCGTCGCCACGCAGGTGGCCAATGACCTGGTCGATCATATGGGCGTGGTCTTCGTGCGTCGCCTGATGGACTCCACCGGCGCCGATCGTGCCGATATCGCGCGGGCCTATGTGATCGCTCGCGACAGCTTCCAGCTGCCGCGCCTGTGGGAGCAGATCGAGGCGCTGGACAACAAGGTGCCGAGCCAGGTGCAGTACTCGATGATGCTCGATCTGATGCGCATGCTGCGTCGCTCCACGCGCTGGTTCCTGCGCCAGCGCACCGGCATGAACACCCGGGATACCATCGACTACTTCGCTCCGCGGCTGGCGCAACTTCAGGAAAATATCGGCAAGCGACTGCGTGGCGAGGAACAGGAGCAATGGTCGGCACGTCGTCAGGAGCTGGTGAAGGCGGGTGTCCCCGAGGCGTTGGCGTCCACCGTGGCGGCGTCGGGCAGCCTCTACGCCGCGCTCGGTATCATTCAGACGGCGCGCCAGACCGATGACAAGCCCCAGCGGGTCGCCGAGATCTTCTACGAGGTCGGTGCTCGCCTGGAGCTGCCCTGGATCATCCAGCAGGTCACCCGTCTTGAAGTCCGCGACGGGTGGCAAGCCAAGGCGCGAGATACCTTCCGTGACGATATCGATCGTCAGCAGCTGGCCTTGACCGCCAGTGTGCTGGGAATGCAGGGAGGCCCGCGTGACAGTGCCGAGCGCGTCGAACGCTGGCTGAACCAGCATGAAGGCATGCACCAGCGCTGGCGCCATCTGCTCGAGGAAGTGGGCAGCGGCAGCCAGGGAGGCTTCCCGCTGTTCGCCGTGGCGGTTCGTGAGCTGGTGGACCTGGCGGAAAGCAGCAGCGATGACTGAGAGGGTGTTTACAAATTACTGCGCTCGCCCATGCGGCGTTGAAATCAGCCTCAAAATGCTCATTTACCAGCTCGTAAACTCCGCTTTTTCGGCTGATTTCGCCTGGCCTGGCCGTCGCTCGTGACTTTTGGAAACACCCTCTGAGCGAAGGGCGCCTCGATGGAGGTGCCCTGGCCATGAAACCTGCGAACACAAGAAGGGCGCCGAAGCGGCGCCCTTCTTGTGTTGCAGATGACCCTCCGGCTTTTCAGGTACCCCCTACAGCAAGAAGATCGTGGCCAGCCCCAGAAAGGACATGAAGCCGATCACATCGGTAACCGTGGTCAATACCACCGAACCCGAGAGTGCCGGATCGATGCCGAGACGGCGAAGCAGCAGCGGGATGGCGATGCCCGCCACGCCAGCGGCCAGCATGTTGATGATCAGTGCCACGGCGATGATGCCGCCGATGGCCAGGCTGCCGAACCAGAGTACCGCCAGCAACGCCACGACCAGCGCCCAGAGCAGGCCATTCAAGGCGGCGATGCCGACCTCCTTGCGCAACAGCCAGTTGCTGTTGGTGCGACTGATCTGACCGAGTGCCAGTCCGCGAATGGCCAGGGTCAGCGTCTGACTGCCGGCAATGCCGCCCATGCTGGCCACGATGGGCATCAGGACCGCCAGGGCGACGACCTGCTCCAGGGCGTTCTCGAACAGGCCGATGACCCAGGCGGCCAGGAAGGCCGTCAGCAGGTTGATACCGAGCCAGACGGCCCGACGCCGGGCGCTGGGCAGCACCGGGGCGAACAGATCCTCTTCTTCGTCGAGACCGGCCATGTTCATCAACGCCTGCTCGGAATCCTCGCGAATCACGTCGACGATATCGTCGATGACGACCCGGCCGAGCAGCATGCCCCGTCCATCCACTACCGGCGCCGAGACCAGGTCGTGGGTCTGGAAGAGGGTGGCGACATCACGCGACTTCATGGTCACCTGGATACTGTCCACCTCGCTGTCCATCAGGTTGGCCACGGCCATGTCCGGGTCATTGGACACCAGACGTGCCAGCGACAGCACGCCCATGAAGCGGCCATCGCGGTCGACCACCATCAGGGCGTCGGTATTGTCGGGGACCGCCTCTTTCCAGCGCAGGAAGCGTTGTACCGTTTCCAGGCTGACATCCGCGCGCACGGCAATGGTGTCGGTGCGCATCAAACGGCCGATGCTATCTTCCTCGAAGGCCAGCGTTTCCTGCAGGCGCGTGCGCTGCAGTTCGTCCATGGAACGCAGCATGTCTTCGGCGACCTGGCGCGGCAGATCCTCGAACAGTTCGGCCAGATCGGTGGTGTCCAGTCCCGCCGTGGCGGCGACGATCTCGGCGTGGTCCATGTCCTCGATCAGCGTCGTACGGACCTCGTCGTGGACGTGCAGCAACACCTCGCCGTCGACTTCCTGGGGAACCTGCTCCCAGAGCCGGAATCGCTCGTTGGGCGGCAGGGATTCCAGCAACAGGGCGACCTCGGCGGGCTCGAGGTCGGCGATGACATCATCGACCCATTCCAGTCGTTCCTGTTCGAGGGCCAGATGAATGCGCGACAGGCGGTGTTCCAGCGTTTCGGTCGTATCGGTCATGTCCGTCTCCCTGGCGGCGCGTCATCATGGCTAGCGGGCTTGTTGCCCGCCCGCGTCTCAAGTAGACCATAAAAGGCGTGCGATATGGGGACGATCGGCGGGATGGGACGGTCGTGAATTTCGTCGTCGGAGGGCGGCTGCGCTATACTCGCGCCCGTTTTGTCTATCGCTTGCCTGGAGCCGTCATGTATTCGCTTGCCCGTTCGCTGCTGTTTCGACTCGATGCCGAGAAGGCTCATGGCGTGACGCTGTCGGCGCTGGACCTGGCGCATCGTCTCGGTCTGGCGAAGCACCTCGGTACGGGGAACGTGGACGACCCGGTGACGCTGATGGGGCTGACGTTTCCCAACCGGATCGGCCTGGCGGCGGGGCTCGACAAGAATGCCGACCACCTGGATGCGCTGGGCGCGCTGGGTTTCGGCTTCGTCGAAGTGGGCACCGTGACCCCGAGGCCTCAGGACGGCAATCCTCGTCCACGGCTGTTTCGCTTGCCGGAGGGGGAGGCGATCATCAACCGCATGGGGTTCAACAATGCCGGTGTCGACCATCTGGTCGAACGGGTGCGCCGCGCGCGTTATCGCGGGGTCATCGGCATCAACATCGGCAAGAACCTGACGACGCCCGTGGAACGGGCGGTGGATGATTACCTGCATTGCCTGCGCAAGGTGCATGCGCATGCCCACTACGTCACGGTGAATATCTCCTCGCCCAACACACCGGGCCTGCGCAACCTGCAGTTCGGTGAACACCTCGATCAGTTGCTGGGAGCATTGCGCGAGGAAAGTTTCGCGCTCGACCGTGCTGCCGGTCGGCGCGTCCCACTGGCGGTGAAGATTGCCCCGGACATGACCGAAGAGGAGGTCGCCCTGGTGGCGAACAGCCTGGAGACCCATGGTATCGACGCGGCGATCGCCACCAATACCACCGTGTCACGGGAGTCGGTGGCGGGCTTGCCGGGAGCCGAGGAGCAGGGCGGGCTTTCCGGACGACCGGTGTTCGAACCTTCCAACGCGGTGATTCGAGCATTGCGTCGCCGGCTGCCGGACGTGCCGATCATCGGCGTGGGGGGAGTCGACAGTGGTGCGGCTGCGCTGCAGAAGCAGGAGGCGGGGGCCGATCTGGTACAGCTCTACTCGGGGTTCATCTATCGTGGGCCGGCCCTGGTGGGAGAATGTGCACGAGCGCTTCAGGCAAGGCGGGATGACAGCGGGAAATGAAAAAAGCCCATGGCAGCACCATGGGCTTGACGGGTCGTCATCGTGTCTGACGAAACGATGGTCGGGAATCAGACCACCATGGGGTTCTTGTGGATACCGGAAACACCCGTCATGCCGGACCACTGATCCCCACGACCTTCACGCCAACCGCTCATCCAGTATTCGCGTAGATTGATGTCCTGACTTGGACAGTCGTCACGGGAACGACCTGAAAGACCCGCCTTGTACCCATGAACATAGGCACGCTGGAAGCGATCACGTTTCTGTCGTTTCATTGGACTACCTCTTGGTGAAGGTGCCGATATGGAAACCGGTGCGTACGACACCGGTCCCGTGAGCAGGACCCTTGCACCACCCCCTCGACCGGAACCGAGGGGGTGGCAGGACCCATGGACAGGAACGCATGCGTTTATAATCGAGTAGCTACTGAGTAATACATAGCCCAATCCGGTCGCTTCTGTCGACCGATGATTTGTAACAAGGCGTACATACGCTTGCCATGAACGCGCCGGAGATCCGGCCACGTCGATGGATATCCCATGACCGATAGACAATCCGCCGCCCCCGGGGCGTATCTGGCCACCTGCCCCAAGGGGCTCGAAGCCTTGCTGGCCGAAGAATTGGCGGCGCTGGGCGCCGAGCCGGTCAAGACAACGGTGGCCGGCGTGTATTTCCAGGCCGAGCTGGCCGATGCCTATCGCGTCTGCCTGTGGTCACGACTGGCCAATCGTGTGGTGCTGTGCCTGGCTCGGGAAGATGGCGTGGAGACCCCGGAGCGACTGCGAGACGTCAGTGCGGGCATCGGCTGGCAGGCTCACCTGCCTGCTGGCTCGACCCTGGCGGTGGACTTCCACGGACGCAGTGACGCCATCCGGCACACGCGCTTCGGTGCCCAGACCGTCAAGGACGGCGTCGTCGAGCGACTGCTGGCCGAGGGACAGCCACGTCCTCGGGTCGACCCTCACGAGCCGGATCTGCGTCTCCACGCCCACCTGCATCGAGGGCGATTGACGTTGGGCATCGATCTATCGGGGGAGAGCCTGCACCGGCGCGGCTATCGTCGAGGGGCGGGGCATGCACCACTCAAGGAGAACCTGGCGGCGGCGCTGTTGATTCGTGCCGGCTGGCCGGCGATGGCCCGGCAAGGAGCTCCCCTCGTCGATCCGCTGTGCGGCGCCGGTACCCTGTTGATCGAAGCTGCCATGATGGCCGCCGACATGGCGCCCAACCTGTTTCGTGAACGCTTCGGTTTCCATGGTTGGGCCGGCCATGATGAAGCCGGTTGGCGCGAACTCAAGCGCGAGGCCGAGGCGCGGGCGAGCATTGGACGCAAGCGTTGCCGCAATCGTCTGTTCGGTATTGACCGTAGCCCGCCGGCGCTGGCAGCGGCCAAGGCCAACGCCATGCGGGCGGGCATCCCGGCATTGATCGAACTGACCGGCGGGGCGCTCGGCGAACTCGAAGGTCCCGGCGGGCTGGACGAGACACCTCCCGGCCTGATCATCACCAACCCTCCCTACGGCGAGCGGTTGGGCGAGCTGCCCGAGCTCGTCGAGCTGTATGGTCAACTGGGCGAACGGGCCCGTGCCGCTTTCCCCGGTTGGCGACTGGCGCTGTTCACGGCGAACCCCGACCTCGGTCATCGCACCGGATTGCGCGCTTACAAGCACTATGCGTTCAAGAACGGCCCCCTGGACGCCCGTCTGCTGCTGATGGAGGTTCCCGCCGCGACCGATGAGGCAGAAGAGGCGACACCGAACAAGCCGTCTCGTAGTGAAGGGGCCCAGATGTTCGCCAACCGCCTGGTGAAGAATCGCAAGCGACTGAGCAAATGGTTGAAGCGTTCCGGGGAAAGCTGTTATCGGCTCTACGACGCCGACATGCCCGAGTATGCCCTGGCCATCGATATCTATGGGGATCGCGTGCATGTCCAGGAATATGCACCGCCGCGCTCCGTGGATCCCGGTCAGGCACAGAAGCGCCTGCACGAAGCGCTCGGCGTGATGCCCGAAGTGCTCGGTGTGGACCCTTCTCGGGTGGTGATCAAGCAACGTCAACGCCAGAGCGGACGATCTCAGTACGAGAAGCAGGGCACCAGTGGCGAGCGTTTCGAGGTCCAGGAGGGCAATGCTCGACTCTGGGTCAACCTGCGCGACTATCTGGATACAGGGCTCTTCCTCGACCATCGGCCCGTGCGTCGTCTCCTCGCGGAGCTGGCCGAGGGCAAGCGCTTTCTCAATCTGTTCTGCTACACCGCCGCGGCTACCGTCCAGGCGGCGCTCGGCAAGCAGGGAGGGCAGGGGGCCAGCGACAGTATCAGCGTCGACCTGTCCAATACCTATCTCGACTGGGCCCGGGAGAACTTCCGGCTGAATCGACTGGATCCGTCGCGGCATCGCGTGGTGCGCGATGATTGCTTTCACTGGCTGGAAACGGCCGGTGGCCGGTTCGACGTGATCTTTCTCGACCCGCCGACCTTCTCCAATTCCAAGAAGATGACCGATACCCTCGACGTTCAACGCGACCACGGTCGTCTGGTGAGGCTGGCCATGGCGAGGCTCGCACCCGGCGGCACCCTGGTATTCTCCAACAACCAGCGACGCTTCAAGCTGGATGCCGACCTTGCCGAGGCGTTCATCGTGGAAGACATTTCGGCGAAGACCTTCGACCCGGACTTCAAGCGTCGCCCGGACCTGCATCACTGCTTTCTGATCCGACATCGTGACGAAAGGCGTGAGGCGTGAGGCGTGAGGCGTGAAGAGGATGATCGATCTGACTCTATACACGACAACGGGCTGCCACCTCTGCGAAGCCCTGGAGGCCTGGTTGGCCCGACTGGCCAATATCGAGGTGCGGCTCGAACGGGTGGAGGTCGCCGACAGTGACGCACTGGTGGCGATATACGGGACGCGCCTGCCGGTCCTGGCGGATGCGGCGGGTGCCGAACTGGAAGGTGGCCACGAGCCCGAGCGCCTCGCCGCCTGGCTGGCCGATCGGGGCTGGCTGGACGTGGCCGCCTGGCATGAGGTCACGACGCCCGAAGAGGGAGAAGAGGAGCGAAGGCGACGAGCGGTCATGAAGGGAGGACGCCGTTACCTCGGCGACTGAGAGGCGGAACATGACGTGAAAAAGGCCCCGTTCATCCGAGCGAGGCCTTTTGGATACGCCGTCAGGCGCAGGAGGGTAGCGCGTTACATGTTCGGATAGTTGGGACCGCTGCCGCCCTCCGGCGCCACCCAGGTGATGTTCTGGGCCGGGTCCTTGATGTCGCAGGTCTTGCAGTGCACGCAGTTCTGGAAGTTGATCTGGAACCGCGGTTTGCCATCGTCATCCTCGACGACTTCATAGACACCTGCCGGGCAGTAGCGGCTTGCCGGTTCGGCGTATTCAGGCAGGTTGTCGCGGATCGGCAGATCCGGGTCCTCGAGTTTCAGGTGACAAGGCTGGTCCTCCTCATGATTGGTATTGGAGAGAAACACCGAGGAGGCCTTGTCAAAGGACAGCTTGCCGTCGGGCTTGGGGTATTCGATCTTCTCGCACTCGGCGGCCTTCTTCAGTGCCGCGTGATCCGGTGTAGTGTCGTGCACCGTCGGCAGCTTGCCGCCGAGGAGCTGGTCGAGGAAGTTGTAGGCGCCGCCGCCGACGGTACCGTACTTGTGGACCGCCGGGCCGAAGCTGGCGCTTTCCTCGAGTTCCTTGAACGCCCAGCTGGCCTGCCACTTGTCGGTGAAGGCGGTCAGCTCGACGCCGCCCTCATCGCCGCTCGAGAGGGCCTCGAAGACCGTCTCGGCGGCGACCATGCCGGATTTCATGGCGGTGTGCAGACCCTTGATCTTGGCGAAGTTCAGAGTGCCGGCGTCGCAGCCGATCAACAGTCCACCCGGGAAGCTCATCTTCGGCAGGCAGTTGATGCCGCCCTTGGTAATGGCGCGGGCGCCATAGGCGACTCGGGAACCGCCTTCGAGGCTGGGTTTGAGCACCGGATGGTGCTTCATGCGCTGGAACTCGTCGAAGGGCGACAGCCAGGGGTTCTGGTAGGCCAGATCCATGATCAGGCCGACCACCACCTGCTGGTTCTCGGCATGGTAGAGGAACCAGCCCCCATGAGTGTGCTTGTCCAGCGGCCAGCCGGAGCCATGCAGTACCAGGCCCGGTTCGTGCTGCTCGGCGGGCACGTCCCACAGTTCCTTGAGGCCGATGCCGTAATGCTGCGGGTCCTTGCCATCATCGAGCTTGAAACGCTCGATCAGACGCTTGCCCAGATGGCCGCGCGCGCCCTCGGCAAACAGTGTGTACTTGGCGCGCAGCTCCATGCCCGGCATGTGGCCGTCCTTCGGGGTGCCGTCGGCGGCCACGCCCATGTCACCGACGATGATCCCGCGTACCGTCTCCTCCTCGTCGACGATCATCTCCTGAGCGGCGAAACCGGGGAAGATCTCTACGCCGAGTTCCTCGGCCTGCTCGGCCAGCCAGCGGCACAGGTTGCCGGCACTGATCACGTAGCGCGTGATGTCGCCGCCGGTGTTGTGCATGGTCTTGGGCACCAGGGCATTGGGCAGCTTCTGGGCCTTCTCGGCATCCTTGAGCAGGTAGAGTTCGTCGCGTACGGCCGGGGTGGTCAGGGGCGCGCCACGTTCCTGCCAGTCGGGAAACAGTTCCTGCAGGGCACGGGGTTCGAAGACGGCGCCGGAGAGAATATGGGCGCCGACCTCGGAGCCTTTCTCTACCACGCATACGGTCAATTCCTGTTCGGCTTCATTGGCCTGCTGCATCAGTCGGCAGGCCGCCGCGAGCCCGGATGGGCCGGCGCCGACGATCACCACGTCGACGTCCATGCTGTCGCGCTCTACGTGTTCTGTCATTGTTGATGTCTCCTCCCATGGTGACGACGTCAGTGCCTCTTCCCGGGCCTCGAGGCGCTGTCCAGACACTGCCAGCCTTCTCCGGCCTTTCAGACAAGGAAGGGAACCTGCAGGTGTCGATATTCGCCCATGCGGTCTTCACCTTCTGACGTCGCGCCAATTTAAAACGGTCGTTTGCTTCTAGGGGTGCTCCATGATAGGCATAATAGCCGTAAAGGGGCACCCCTTACGATGGGGATGTCACGAGAAGAACGCTCGATCGGCATGGCGGGATTGTTGCCGTTACCATGGCTGTGGCACATTGAAGGGGTTTTTTCGGTGCGGTGCCTATCAAACGCTTGCATGAAACATCTAAAAGCATGCCGATCGGTTCTAACGAAACGCTGAATAAATCGCCGAGCATAGTGAAGCGCGAGGCGCACGGAGCGCAGAAAGCGAGACATAACGAGTGGTTAGGCGAGCTTTCGAGCACCGCGTAACGAAGCGATTTGCATGCGCAGGCATTTAAGCAGTGTTTCCCTAAGGGCGCTTCGCCTTCGTCACAACCCGGTTCCGAGACGGAACCAAGCGAGGACAATATGAAGGTACTCGTCGCGGTCAAACGCGTCATCGACTACAACGTCAAGATCCGGGTCAAGCCGGACCATTCCGACGTCGACCTGACCAACGTCAAGATGGCCATGAACCCCTTCTGCGAAATCGCCGTGGAAGAGGCTGTCCGGCTCAAGGAAGCCGGCACGGCGACCGAGGTGGTCGCGGTCACCGTCGGTCCCAAGGCCGCCCAGGAACAGTTGCGTACCGCCCTGGCGCTGGGCGCCGATCGGGCCGTTCACGTGCAGACCGATGAGCGCGTCGAGTCGCTGGGGGCGGCCAAGGTGCTGGCCAAGGTGGTCGAGGAAGAACAGCCGGGGTTGGTGATCCTCGGCAAGCAGGCCATCGACAGCGACAACAATCAGACCGGGCAGATGCTCGCTGCCCTGACCGGGCGCGCCCAGGGCACCTTCGCCTCCGAGCTCAAGGTCGAGGGCGACACGCTGCAGGTCACCCGCGAGATCGATGGCGGCCTGCAGACCCTCTCGCTGGCCCTGCCGGCCGTGGTCACCACCGACCTGCGCCTGAACGAGCCGCGCTACGCCAAGCTGCCCGACATCATGAAGGCCAAGAAGAAGCCGCTGGACACCAAGACACCGGAAGACCTGGGTGTCGACATCGCCGGCAAGCTCAAGCTGGTCGGGGTCGAACCGCCGGCCGAGCGCCAGGGTGGCATCAAGGTGGGCTCCGTGGACGAGCTGGTCGACAAGCTCAAGAACGAAGCCAAGGTGCTTTGAAACAAGCGCTGTGAAGACCGTTCTTTGAAAACAGTTCTCTGAAAGGAGCTTATCTGATGAGCATTCTGGTACTCGCCGAACATCATGAGGGCCAGCTGGCCGAGGCCACGGCCCATGTGGTTGCCGCGGCTCGGGCCATCGGCGGTGATATCGACGTCCTCGTTGCCGGCGAGAACGTCGGCGCCATCGCCGAGGCTGCCGCCCGACTCGATGGCGTCGGCAAGGTGCGCGTGGCCGACCATGCGGTCTATGCTCACCAGCTGGCCGAGCCGCTGGGCGAGCTGCTGGTGGCACTGGCCGACGACTACTCTCATGTGCTGGCGGCGGCCTCGACCACCGGCAAGAACGTCATGCCGCGTCTCGCCGCGCTGAAGGACGTCTCGCAGATTTCCGAGATCATCGCCGTGGAGAGCGCCGATACCTTCAAGCGCCCGATCTACGCCGGCAATGCCATTGCCACTGTGCAGAGCGAGGACGCCCTGAAGGTGATCACCGTGCGCGCCACCGCCTTCGACGCGGTCGGCGAGGGAGCGGATGCCGGCATCGAAGCCGTCGAGACCGTGGTCGACAACGCCTTGTCTTCCTTCGTCGGTGAAGAGCTGGCGCAGAGCGACCGTCCCGAGTTGGGAGCCGCCAAGGTGGTCATTTCCGGCGGGCGCGGCATGGGCAACGGCGAGAACTTCAAGCTGCTCGAGGGCGTTGCCGACAAGCTCGGCGCAGCGATCGGTGCCTCGCGGGCCGCTGTCGATGCCGGTTTCGTGCCCAACGACATGCAGGTCGGTCAGACCGGCAAGATCGTCGCCCCGGAGCTGTACATTGCGGTGGGCATCTCGGGCGCCATCCAGCACCTGGCGGGGATGAAGGACTCCCGGGTGATCGTGGCGATCAACAAGGACGAGGAGGCGCCGATCTTCCAGGTAGCGGACTATGGCCTGGTCGCCGATCTCTTCGAGGCTGTGCCCGAGCTCGAGAGCAAGCTGTAAGCGCGGAAGATCGTGATCTTCCAGGTCGCGCTCTCGATGAACGGTGGCCTGGTCGCCGATCTCTTCGAGGCCGCGCCCGAGCTCGAGAGCAAGTTGTAGAAAGCGCCAGGCAGGCGATGGTCATTGCCACCGCAAGCCTCATAGGCCGGCCTTCCCATCGGGGAGGCCGGCCTTTTTTGTGGCGTCGCCGACACGGCAAGAATATTGATAATAATTCTTGTTTGAGGTAGCGTACTCTGCGTTCAGCGCACCTTCCGGGAGACGAGCGTGCAGTACAGACAAACATGGATTCGCTGGGGGGTGGTGGGGTTCGCCCTGGCCCTGGCGACCTCGGCGTCGGCCCAGTCGACGCTTCGCGACGAGGCTCTCGACGCCCAACGTACCCAGGCTGAGTTGCAGGATCGCATCGACAATGCTGACGAGGTGGTTCGGGAGCAACTGCGCGAGCTGCGCCAGGCAAGGGAAGAGACCCGTCGTCTGCAGAGTTACAACGAGGAATTGGCGCCAATCGTGGAACGTCAGACCGAGACGCTCGGCGAGCGTCGGTCCGGCTTCGAGACGCTGGCCGAAACGCGTGAGGCACTACCCGGGCTGATGCGCGAGATGGTCGAGCGCCTTCGCGCCTGGGTCGAGCGAGACATGCCGTTCCTGCATGACGAGCGCCTGGCCCGCGTGGCATCGCTCGAATCCATGCTCTCGGCGTCGGGCCTGAGCAGTGCCGAGAAGCTGGAGCGTGTGCTGGCGGCATGGCGTGCTGAGCTCGGCTACGGTCGTGAGCTGGATGCCTGGCGTGGCGAGTTGCCGGGTGAGCCCCCTCGGGAAGTGGACTTCCTGCGCCTCGGGCGGGTCGGCTGGTATTACCTGACCCCCGATGGCCATCAGGGCGCCGTCTGGAAGGTCGAAGCCGGCGAATGGCAATCCCTCGATGAGTCGGCCCTGGCCGAAGTTCGCAAGGGACTGCGCATCGTGCGCGAACAACGTGCTCCGGCGATGCTGGATCTGCCTGTCTCCCAAGTGGCGGAGGATGCCTCATGATCGGTCGTCATCCCATGATCCGAACGCTGGCCCTCTCCGTTCTGCTGGCCTTGCCATCGGGCGCTGCCCTGGCACAGGCCAGCGAAGATCCGTTACAGACATTCCAGGCCGAGCGCGAAGCGGCCGAGGCCCGTGACCGAGCTCGTCTGGCTGAACTGGTGGATGATCGGCAGGCCCTTGAAAGCGCCCTCGAAGCAGCGCGAGCCTCGTTGGCCGAGGCCCGTGAGCGGCGCCAGGAACTCGAGGCGCAACAGCAATCGCAACACACCGAGTTGCAAGAGCTGGCCGGCCAGATCGATGAGCAGGGCGGCGACCTCGGGCCGGTCTTCGACGAGGTGGCAAGCACGAGTGGTGAGCTGCGCGATGATCTGGGCCAGAGCTGGCTCACACTGGGGGCCGAGGCATCGTTGCCGCCGCGGCTGGATGACGACGGGGTGTTGCGCCCCCGGCAGGTTGAAACCCTGGCGGACAGTTTGATGGGGATGACGCGCGAGACGGCTCGGATTGTCAACCTGACCGCGCCAGTGGCCGGACAGGACGGGCAGCGTAGTGAACGACCGGTGACGCGAATCGGTGGCCTGCTGGCCTTCAGCGAAGGGCAGTTGTTGCAGCGAACCGGCAATGAGGGCGACCTCTCGGTGCTCGAGCATACGCCCGGTTCGGTCAGCGATCGCCTGAACGCTTTCCAGGCAGGGCAGGGCGACACGATCTCCCTGGACCCGACCGACGGCCAGGTGCTCGAGGCCATGGCCCAGCAGCCGACATTGCTGGAGCGCTTCCAGCAGGGCGGCGCCGTGGGCTATGTCGTGGTGGTGCTCGGTGTGCTCGGCCTGTTGGTGGCGTTGTGCCAGTACCTCTACCTGTTACGTGTCACGGTCACGCTCAAGCGTCAGCTTGGCGACCTGGAGCGACTGCGCGAGGACAACCCGCTGGGGCGGGTGCTGTCACGTTTCCATGCCTTCGGCGCAGGACATGCTCCCGAGGCGCTGGAGGCACGCCTCGACGAGGCCATGCTGGCCGAACAGCCGCGTCTCGAGCGTGGCCAGTCGCTGGTCAAGATGCTGGCCGCGGTGGCACCGCTGCTCGGGTTATTGGGCACCGTGACCGGCATGATCGTGACCTTTCAGTCGATCACCGTATTCGGCACCGGCGATCCCCAGTTGATGGCCGGCGGCATCAGCCAGGCCCTGGTGACCACGGTATTGGGCCTGATCACGGCCGTGCCGTTGTTGTTCGCCCATACCGCGCTTTCCAGCCGTAGCCGCTCCCTGATCGGCATCATGGAAGGACGGGCCAGTGCGGTGCTGGCGGATCGGCTGGAGGCCGATCAGGCCGCCGCCTCGGCAACCGCGGCGACGAAGCGCCATGCCGATGCCCTGGCTTGATCCCCTTGTCCGGCTGGTCGATGCCGGTGGCCCGGTTCTTGTCGTCATCGCCGGGGTGGCCATGCTGCTGTTTTCGGTGGCGCTCGAGCGCTGGTGGTTCTTTCGCTTCCACTATCGCCCGGCGCGTCGCGACCTGGTGGATCGCTGGGTCGCGCGAGGCGATCGTGCCAGCTGGAGTGCACTGACCCTGCGCGAGGTCTGGGTGCGCGAGTTGATTGCCTCGCTGCGCGGCCCCTTGCCCTGGCTCAAGCTGCTGGTGGTCATCTGCCCGTTGCTGGGCCTGCTGGGCACCGTGACTGGCATGATCACGGTCTTCGACAGCCTGTCGGTCAGCGAGGCCAACCAGGCGCGCGCCATGGCAGACGGCGTGGCTCGAGCCACCCTGCCGACCCTGAGCGGGATGGCGGTGTCGGTGGTGGGCCTGCTCTTCATCACCCGCCTGGAACATATCATCCGGCGCGAGGATCAGCGGTTGCATGATCGCCTTGCCCGCGCCGCGGAGGACGCACATGCGTAGACGTCGACTCGGCACCGTTGACGAGTCCAGTGAGGTCAACCTGACCCCGATGCTGGATGTGGTGTTCATCATGCTGATCTTCTTCATTGTCACCACCAGCTTCATCAAGGAGAGCGGCGTCGAGATCGAGCGCCCAGAATCGAGCGCGGCCTCCCCGCGCCCCGATGCCCAGGTCATGGTGGCGATCACGCCGGAAGGGGCTGTCTGGGTCGATGGCGAGCCCGTGGACATTCATCGTGTCGGCCCTCGGGTCGCCGATATGGTCAGCGACGAGGGGTCGGTGGTGATCCAGGCGGATCGTGATGCCACGACCGGTGTGCTGATCGAGGTCATGGATCGTCTGCGCGAGGCCGATGTCGAGCAGGTCGCGGTGGCGGCGCAACGGAGCGGGGCCTGATGTTGCGTCATCCCTTCGCTCTGGTTGCCGGTTCGGCACTGGCACTGGTGCTCTTCATGCTGCTCGCACTGCTGGTGGTGCCGCCCGAGGCGGAGCCCGAGCCTCGTATGGAAACCATGACCATGAGCATGGCCGAGGCACCGGCCGAGCTCGAGCCCGAGCCCAGCCCGGCCCCCACGGCCAGCGCGCCACCACCACCGGCACAGGCGCCGACACCGCCTCCTCAGCCGGCGCCTGCACCCAGTGTCAGCAGCGAGATTGCCCTACCGGAGCCCGAACTGGAGCCGCTGGACGTCCCCGATGTGCCGATGGACGAGTCGCTGCCGGAACTTCAGGAGACGCCGCCCGAGCCACAACCCGAGCCTGAGCCGGAACCGGAACCGGAACCGGAACCGACCCCGCAACCCGAGCCGGCTCCGGAGCCCTCGCCGGAGCCGACGGCTGAACCGGCTCCACAGGCCTCGTCGGTGCCCGCCGAATCGGCCAGTAAGGCGGCCTCTGCGGCCTCGCAGGAGCCCGTGGATGTGGGAACATCAGCCCAGGCGACGCGACGGGGCAAGCCGACATATCCGCCGCGGGCGCAGCGCCGCGGGATCGAAGGGCATGTCGTGGTGCAGTTCATCATTCGTCCGGATGGCAGCGTGGACTCGGGCAGTGTCGAGGTACTGGAGGCGGATCCGCCCCGGATGTTCGATCGAGCCGCCAGGCGGTCGATCGCCGAATGGCAGTTCCAGACATCCGACCGGCCTCGACGCGCCCGTCAGCGTTTCGATTTTCAGTTGAGGTAGCCGCATGCGACATCTTTTCCATGGTGGCGCGATACTCGTCGGTGTCTGGTTGTTGACGTCGCCGGCCTGGGCGGCGCCGACACTGCCCGGCGGGATCATCGACGACCTCCAGGGGCTCGAGTCGAGCCTGGCCGACGGCAATGCCGCGGATGTCGAGCGCCGGGCGACGCGCCAGGCCGAACGGCTCGCGGGGGGCAATGCCTCGGATCGCTGGGCTCGCGCGCTCTACCTGCAGCTTGCCGCCAATGCCGAGATCCGTCGTGGTAATGCCCGGGTGGCCGCCGAGCACCTGGCTACCGCACGGAGTATCGAGGGCATCGAGCGTGCGCAGGCGGATCGCTGGCTGCGACAGGAAGCCGGCCTGCGCGCCCGCCTCGGCGAGACGGAGCGGGCCAGGGAACTGTTGGGTGCCTGGCTCCAGCGCCATGAGGGCGATACCGATGGGCATTGGCTGATGGCACAGTTGCAGGCCGAGGCCTCTCGTTGGGAGCAGGCCGCCGATTGGGCGCAGCGCGCCCTGGATGGTGAGGCGTCACCATCGCGTCAGCGTCTTGGGTTAGCAGCGACGGCCTTGCAGCGCGCCGGTCGTCAGGAGGCGGCCCTGGCGGTATTGGAGCGTCAGCTGGCAGGGGCCGAGGAGAACCCCGAAGCCTGGCGCCGTGCGGCGGGCCTGGCCCAGCGAATGGGGGACCCGGGGCGAGCCGCGGCGCTCTGGGAAACGGCCTGGCGGCGCGGTGTGCTGAGCGGCACGGACGACCTGATGCAACGCATTCGACTGCATCTGGCGGCGGGCACGCCGGCCAGGGCGGCGGAGATTCTGGATCATGCATTGGAGGCGGGCAGCCTGGACGATTCTCTGGAGAATCACCGCCTGCTGGCCGAGGCCTGGCAGGCGGCCCGTGACCGTGACCGGGCACTGAGCGCCTGGCAAGAGGTCGCCAAGCGCAGCGATGCTGCCGAGGATTGGTTACGACTGGGGCAACTGGCCGCCGACTGGAACCGCCTTGCTCTGGCCCGCACTGCTCTGACGCGTGCTCGCCAGGGCGGTGCCGCCGAGGCGAGCGACTGGCTGACGGCACTGCCCGAAGAATCCGGGCTCGAGACGCCCCGTCATGTGTCTGACGACAGGGTAGGGGACGACGCAGAAGCGGATGGTTGAGCGAGCCGCCCCTTCCCGTGGCGTCAGCTCAGATCGAACTCGGTCCACACCGGCGCATGATCCGACGGCTTCTCCATGCCACGCAGATCATAGTCGATACCGGCATCGATGATGCGCGCCTCCAGGGGAGCGGTGGTCAGGATATAGTCGATCCGCAGACCACGCTTGGGGTCGCGGTCGAAGCCTTTCGAACGATAATCGAACCAGCTGAAGCGGTCGTCGACGTCGGGGTGGCGATGTCGGTAGCTGTCTGCCAGTCCCCAGGCCTTGATGGTGCCCAGCCACTCGCGTTCCTCCGGCTGGAAGCTGGTCTTGCCTTCGCGCAGCCAGCGCTTGCGGTTGGATTCACCGATGCCGATATCGATATCCGCGGGCGAGATGTTGAAGTCGCCCATGATCGCCAGGCGTTCGTCCGGTCGGTGTTGCCCATTCAACAGCGAGGCGAGCTGGCCATAAAAGCGTCGTTTGTGCGGAAACTTCACCGGATGCTCGATGTTTTCGCCCTGGGGGAAATACCCATTCCATACGGTCAGCGGCTCACCGTCGGCACTGCGCAGGCGTACGCCGATCATGCGACGCTGGGCGTCTTCCTCGTCATCGGGAAAGCCATACTGGACGAGCTCGGGTTCTTCCGGGCACTGTTCTCGGCAACACATCAGGGCCACGCCATAGTGCCCCTTCTGTCCATGGAAGTAGACGCGATAGCCCAGTGCCTCCACGGCGTCGATCGGGAACTCGCTGTCCTGGACCTTGGTTTCCTGAAGGCCGATCACCGCCGGGCGGTGGCGCTCGACCAGGGCCTCGAGCTGGTGCAGGCGGGCGCGAATACCGTTGATGTTGAATGACACCAGGCGCATCGTCAGTCGTCCTTGTTGCGGGAATTATCAGGGTGGATGTCGATCGTTCGACCCGTTTCCTGGCGGGCCTGCTTGCGGGCGGCCTGCAGCTTGCGTTGCTGGCGTTTCTTCTGACTGAAACGCCGTGACGGACCGACCTGGTCGGGGTTGTCGTGACGCCACTGCTTGTAGTCCTTGCGTCGTCCGGTGCGGATCGTCACCTTGTCGGACAGCGAGCGGGTCTTCTTTCGGCGTGTCATGACGCTTGGCTCCTTGGATAATGTCGGCATTCTAGCAGGCCCGGGCGCACCATCGACAGCGATGGACGCGCCCTCGAGCCGCGAGAACTGGTACAATGGCCGTTTGTGTCACGCATCCATCCACAACACGGACGAGACAGCACAGCCTATGAGCGAGTCGGAACAGACCACAGCACCGGCCCAGAACCGCAAGCCCAAGCGTCGCCGCCGCAAGCCGCGCCGCCGCCAGTCGAACTGGGATCTTCGCCAGTTCCAGGTGCCCGCGGTGGCGGGCAAGTGGCGCTTTCACGACTTCGACCTGCCGCTGCCGCTGATGCGGGCCATCCATGCCCAGGGCTTCGAATACTGCACGCCGATCCAGGCCGAGGCGTTGACCCGCACCCTGCTCGGCGGCGATGTGGTGGGCAAGGCGCAGACGGGGACCGGCAAGACGGCCGCCTTCCTGATTTCCATCCTGGCCTACTTCCTGGAAGAAGAGGCTCCCGATGGTCAGAAGCCCGGTGCGCCCCGTGCACTGATCATCGCGCCGACCCGGGAACTGGCGTTGCAGATCGAAAAGGATGCCAAGGCCCTGGCACGCTTCACCAACCTCAATGTCGCCAGTGTCGTCGGCGGCATGGATTATCAGAAGCAGCGTGACGGTCTGGGCAAGAAGGTGGACCTTCTGGTCGCCACCCCCGGTCGGTTGCTGGATTTCCACCAGAAGCGCGATGTCGATCTCACCCAGGTCGAGACGTTGGTGCTCGACGAGGCGGATCGCATGCTATCGATGGGCTTCATTCCCGATGTCAAGCGCATCATCCGTCATACGCCCAAGACGGAAGAGCGTCAGACCTTCCTTTTCTCGGCGACCTTCACCGAGGACATCCTCAATCTGGCCGGGCAATGGACCCATGAGCCGGCCCATGTGGATATCGAGGTGACCGTCGATAACGCCGCCGACATCGACCAGCGTGTCTATCTGGTCGGTGACGACGACAAGGAGCGGCTGCTGGTCAAGCTGCTGCAGCAGGAAAGCTTCGATCGGGTGATGGTGTTCGGCAATCGACGCGACCTGGTGCGCAAGCTCGATGGCCTGCTGCGCAAGGCGGACATCAATGTCGCCATGCTGTCCGGTGATGTGCCCCAGAATCAGCGCATCCGTACCCTCGAGCAATTCCGCGAGGGCGAGATCCAGGTACTGGTGGCCACCGATGTGGCAGGCCGCGGCATTCATATCGAGGATGTCAGCCACGTGATCAACTACACCCTGCCCGAAGACCCGGAGGACTATGTCCATCGTATCGGTCGTACCGGCCGGGCCGGCGCCAAGGGCGTGTCGATCAGCTTTGTGGGCGAGGAGGACGCCTTCTCGCTGCCGGAGATCGAACGCTTCATCAATGACAAGCTGCCCTGCGAGCACCCGCCGGAAGGGCTGCTCTGATTCAGCTGTCAGCGATAAGCTGTAAGCCTTAAGTAAAATCAAAATCCATGCCGCCCGAGAGGGCGGCAGCAGTATCAGGGCTTATAGCGGCGAGCAGGTTTTCTACCTGGTACGTGTTGGTACTGCCGGTCTCAGGTTACCGCACTTCCCGTGTGGTGGGTTTTCTCTTACAGCTTACAGCTTACGGCTTAAAGCTTGGATGCATCATGCTTGACGAGGTCCTGAAGGACGAGATTCAGACCGCCTATCGCCGCGTGCTCGAGGGCCTCGACCTCACGCCGCGTTACGGCCAGCGGCTGATGATTGCCGAGATCGCCCGCACCCTGGCTGGCATCGAGACCGATGAGGCCGGACGGCGCACCAGCGATGAGCATGTCTGTGTGCTCGAGGCGGGGACCGGGACCGGCAAAACCCTGGCCTACCTGCTGGCTGCCTTGCCGGTGGCCAAGGCCAGGGGAAAACGGCTGGTGGTGGCCACCGCGACCGTGGCGCTTCAGGAACAGGTGTTGCACCAGGACCTGCCCTCGCTCAAGGCGCACAGTGGACTGGCCTTCGACTATGCCCTTGCCAAGGGGCGCGGGCGCTATGTCTGCGTGGCGCGGCTCGACCAGGCCATGGATGGCGGCGAGGACAATGCGACCCTGTCGCTTTTCGAGCAGTCACTGGACAGTGGCGGCGATGACTTCCAGAAACTGGTGCAGTCCCTCGGCGAAGCCTATGGCAATGGCCGTTGGCAGGGAGACCGCGACAGTTGGCCCGAGGCCATCGACGATGCCCACTGGCGCAAGCTCACCGTCGACCATCGGCAGTGCACCAATCGCCGTTGCGGGCACTTCGGGGCCTGTGCCTTCTTTCGCGCCCGCCGTGATCTGGACAGCGCCGATATCATCGTCGCCAATCACGACCTGGTGCTGGCCGACCTCGCCCTGGGGGGCGGCGTCGTGCTGCCGGACCCCGGCGACTGCCTCTATATCTTCGATGAGGGCCACCACCTGCCGGACAAGGCGATCAACCACTTTACCCATCGGTTTGCCGTGGGCGGTGGGTTGCGCTGGTTGAGCAGTCTCAAGAAATCGCTCACCGAGTTGAACCAGCAACTTGGCGTGCAGCCGACGCTCGCGCGCCTGCTGTCCGGTTTGCCACAGGCCATCGAGGCACTCGAGCCACATCTCGGAGAGGTTTTCTCTTTGGGCCACCAGCTGGCCGGCCGGCCGGAAGGGCTCGGCGATGCCGAGGAAGGCGCTCAGCACCGCCTCGAGATGGGCCGTGTCCCCGATGCCCTGCGCGAGGCGTCCGGGGCCCTGGTGACGATCTTCGCCGAGCTATCGCGGACTCTGGAGTCCATGAGCGATATCCTGCGCGAGAGCCTGGACCCGGAGAAATCCACCGGGCTGCCTCGGGAGCAGGCCGAGCCCTGGTTGCCGCTGGTGGCACTGTTGCATGGCCGCGCTCTGGAGGCTCATGCCCTGTGGCTAGCCTTCGCCGAGCCGGACCCCGCGGACGAACCGCCGCGGGCACGCTGGCTGACGCTGGAGCGAGTCGGCAGCGAGCCGGAACTGACCTTCTCGGCCAGCCCGGTCTCCGCCGCGCACACCCTGGCCAGGTCCCTCTGGGGGCGTTGCCATGGTGCCGTGGTCACCTCCGCGACCCTGACGGCGCTGGGGCGTTTCGAGCGCTTGCAGGAGCGTGCCGGCCTGGCCAATCGTTACCGCTATCAGCGGCTTCCGAGTCCCTTCGACTATTCCCGTGCGGTACTCAGCGTGCCCCGGGAGGCGGTGGATCCGGCCGATCGGGAAGGGCACGAGCGTGCCATCGTCGCGTTCGTCGAGGCGCTCGACGAGGAGGAAGCCGTGCTGATGCTGTTTTCTTCCAGGGCCCAGTTGCGAGGCGTTGAACGAGCCCTCAGCCGGGGACGTCGTGACAGGGTGCTGGCCCAGGACCGACTGCCCAAGCGTGAGTTGGTGGAGCGGCATCGCGAGCGGGTCGACAAGGGCGAGGGCAGTATCCTGTTCGGGCTGGCGAGTTTCGCCGAGGGAATCGACCTGCCGGGCGAGTACCTGACCCATGTGGTCATTACACGCCTACCTTTCGCCGTGCCCGATGACCCGGTGGGTGCGACGTTGGCCGAATGGATCGAGAGCCAGGGCGGCAATCCTTTCATGCGCATCAGCGTACCGGATGCGTCCATCAAACTGGTGCAGGCCTGTGGTCGCCTGATCCGCAAGGAGACCGATACCGGTCGGATCACCCTGCTCGACAGGCGGGTCCTTACTCGCCGTTATGGTCGAGCCCTGCTCGATGCACTGCCGCCCTTCACCCGGGAAATCGACGGCGTGGTGCATGACTGAGAGAGCCATTCGCCCGCCCGCTGCCCACGCCGGTGTGGCGTATGCCGGGGCGAGCGAATCGAGAGGTCTCAGTCGCCGTCGCGGCGCGACGCCAGGGTGTCTGCCAGCTTGTCGTTCATTTCCTTGAAGGCCTTCTCGGTGGTTTCCCAGTCGATGCAGGCATCGGTGATGGAAACCCCATAGGCGAGTTGATCGATATCATCGGGAATCTTCTGGTTGCCCCAGCCGATGTTGGACTCGACCATCAGGCCGATGATGGAGCGGTTGCCCTCGAGCAACTGGTTGGTGACGTTCTCCAGCACCAGCGGCTGCAGCCCGGGGTCCTTGTTGGAGTTGGCGTGGGAACAATCGATCATGATGTTGGGCGTGACGCCGGCCTTGTGCAGTTCCTGCTCGGCGAGCGCCACGCTAACGCTGTCATAGTTGGGCTTGCCGTTGCCGCCCCGCAGCACGACATGCCCGTGACGGTTACCGCGGGTGCGGATGATCGCCACCTTGCCGGCCTGGTCGATGCCGAGGAAATTATGGGGGTGGGCGACCGACTGAAGGGCGTTGACGGCCACGTCGAGGCTGCCGTCGGTACCGTTCTTGAAGCCTACCGGACAGGAGAGGCCGGAGGCCATTTCGCGGTGGGTCTGGGACTCGGTGGTCCGGGCGCCGATGGCTGACCAGCTGATGCAGTCCTGAAGGTATTGGGGCGAGATCGGATCCAGAGCTTCGGTCGCCAGCGGAAGGCCAAGTTCGGCAAGCTCTACCAGCAGCTTGCGAGCGGTGTGCAGGCCTTGCTCGATCTCGAAGGAGCCATTGAGGTGTGGGTCGTTGATCAGGCCCTTCCAGCCCACTGTGGTGCGGGGCTTCTCGAAGTAGACACGCATCACGATATACAGGCTATCCTGCACTTCATCGGCTAGCTTGCGCAGGCGGCGAGCATAGTCCATGGCGGCATCGACATCGTGGATCGAGCAGGGGCCGACGACCATCAACAGCCGTGGGTCGCGGCCTTCCAGAATATTCTGAATGGTCTCTCGCCCTTCGATCACCGTGCGTTCCGCCTGCTCGCTCAGGGGGACGTCCCGCTTGAGTTCCACGGGGGTGATGAGCACGTCCTCACCGAGGACGTTGAGGTTGTTGACCTGTTGTTCGGACATGTTACTACCTGTGTCGTGTCAGCGCTGATGGGGGAATCATGCCTTGCATGTTGAATGGCGCCTACTATCGCCCGCGAGTCGTGCAAATTCAATCATCTGGGAACCGTGTCGCGTGATGATTGTCAGAGCGCCGGCAGGGCGGTCCGAGGCCGCCGGCTTGATGGATGCTCGAGAAACAGGAACACTTGAGCACTTCTTTCACGGGCACACCATGACATGGTACCTAGCGGCCAGGGCTTCAGGTTGACATTTATGCAAGCGATACCCGTTTCATTGCGACGCCGCCATCCGGCATTCTGCCATTCTCCCATCCCGGGGAGGCCTTGAATGGGGACGACTCGGGAGACCGATCAGCAACTCGTCGAGCGTGCCCAGAAGGGGGATACCCGGGCCTTCGACCTGCTGGTCAAGAAATATCAGCACAAGATCATCGGTTTGATCGGTCGCTACGTGCACGATCATGCCGAAGTCCAGGACGTGGCGCAGGAGGCTTTCATCAAGGCCTATCGAGCGCTGGGCAAGTTTCGAGCCGAGAGCGCGTTCTATACCTGGATGTATCGGATCGCCATCAATACCGCCAAGAATCACCTGGTGTCCAAGGGCCGGCGTCCGCCCGGCAGCGACATGGACATCGTGGATGCCGAAATCGTCGATCATAGTGGCCGGCTGGCCGATATCGAAACGCCGGAAGCATCGATCGCTCGCGACCAGCTCCAGGCGGCCGTCTTCGAGGCCATCGAGGGGCTGCCGGAGGATCTGCGCACGGCGATCACGCTGCGCGAACTCGATGGCCTCTCCTACGAGGATATCGCCAATATCATGGAGTGTCCGGTGGGCACGGTACGGTCACGGATCTTCCGCGCCCGGGAGGCCGTGGACCAGCATATACAACCGTTGGTCACCACGTCGCGCAACCAGGAAACGATGAACGAATGAGGCGAATTTGCATGGTTTTTGTCGATTGGCTGAACTGTCGCGCCTTTGTGACGTCATATGCGGTGACCGGCCTGCTTAGCGGTGGGGCAGTGGCTCCCCGGCGCGACCGGCATGAAAGTCATGGTGCCGGACTACCGGGCTTCCAATGGATGCAAGGCGGGCCAGCCTTGATGAGTGTGAGGGTGTGAAGAAATGAGTCAGAACGCACGGGAATCGCTTTCTGCACTGATGGACAACGAGGGCGATGAGCTCGAGTTGCGACGTGTACTGAAATCGCTGGACGACGAACCCGATGCGGCGGACACCTGGCGCCGCTACCACCTGATGCGAAGCATGCTGCGTCGAGAGAATGACATCGATACGAGCGTCGATCTCTCGGTGGGCGTGATGGCGCGCTTGCAGGATGAGCCGCTGCCGGCCGCCGAGTCGCCGGCCCAGGGCTGGCGTTCCTTGCCACTGGCCCGCAGCGCGGGTGTCGCGGCGGCGGTATCGCTGATGGTCATCACCGGGGTGCAGTTCTATAACGGCGCCTCGCCGCTGGATGGCAACGATGCGGCGCCGCTGGCTTCCTCGACGGATGGCCCGGCTTCCGGCGGTGTCTCTGTTTCCGGCGGTGCCACGGCGTCGACCGTCGCCGCTACCTCGGCCGCATCTGCCACCGGCAACAGCGGGGCGATGCGAGCGAGTCAGGGGCCCTCGCTGGCCGACCTGCCGATGTTCCAGTCCTCTTCGGGCAATCACCGTGGCCTGATGACGGTAGGCGCCGAAGCCTATCCCATGATGATGTCACCGAGCCAGCGTCAGTCGATGCGCATGGATCAACAGCAGGCCCGTTTGCTGCAGTCCTATCTGGATCGACATACAGAAGGTGCCGCCGCCAGCGGTGGCGATGTCTGGATGCCGTTGCTGCGCTCCACCGGAAGCGAGCCGCTGGGGCAGCGCTGATGGTTCAATGGCGGAAATGGTCGGGCCGGGCATGGCCAGGCCGCGCTGCCGGTGTCCTGCTGGCCGGCTGCATTGCCTTGCCGGCCATGGCACGGGAGCAGGCAGCCTCGGCGCCCGCCAGTGACCCTCTGGATTGCACGGCCCTCGCCGAACAGGAAGCCCCCACGTCCGCCGATGCCTGGTTCGCTCGTAGCCGCTGGGCCAGTCATTGTTACGTTTTCCAGGCGCGCGCGGTACGCATCGGTGCCGATGGTGTCCGGACGCTGGCGTTGTCCCATGACGTCAAGAATGGCGTCGAACACGAAGTGGCCCGCTTTCTGGATGGCCCGCCAGCGGTCCATGAGCGACGTGGTGGAATCGGCCGCCTCGGCGGAGAAGGGGAGTCGGGACGTTCTGATGCCCTGGCCCGGCGTCTCGAGGATCGCTATCGGCTGCGCCAGGCCGGCAAGTCACGCATTGCCGGTCGAGGGGCGGTCCGTCTCGAGATCGAGCCTCTGGACGATCAGCGCTACGGGCGTCGCCTGTGGCTGGATTCGGCGACGGCCTTGCCGCTGAAGCAAGTGCTGCTCGACGAGCGTGGTCGTACCATCGAAACCTTTCAGATTACCGAATTGCGCGACCCTCGGCTGTATCAAGGCGAGATCGAGCGACTGTCACGGCATGAGGGTCGGTCTGAGCATGCCTGGCGACCCGGCTGGCTGCCCGGTGGCTTCGAGCCGCAGGTCATCGAGGCATCCGGAGGCTCGCGCGCCGGTGTCGAGCAACGGGTCTACGGCGATGGGCTTGCCACCCTCAGCCTGTTCGTCGAACCCGTGTCCGGCCAGGAGCTTCTCAAGCCCGGTGTGCACCGCCTGGGGGTGTCCCATGCGGCCGTCCGGCATATCGAACTGGGTGGTCGTCCACGGCAGGTGGTCGTCATGGGCGAACTGCCGCCATCGGTTCTGCAGCGAGTGGCCGAGTCCATCGAGTGGCACGGTGGGCAGAGTACCGCCGTGTCTTCCATGGACAGCGCATCCCCGCCATGAATCCTCGTGCAAGCTTGCCGCCACCATTCCTGGGGGTGGGCAGGCCGTCTTGCCCCGGTGCTCACCGGGCACCCCTTCGGTTCGGTGAACCTTTTCGCCTCATTGTGGTTTAGGGAAATGCGAACTCTTCATCCCATTCGATTCTGTCACAGGAGTCTTTCATGACACGCATGACGCGACACCTAGCCCTGTGGATGCTCCTTGGACTGGCGATTCTTGCCAGCCAGTCCGCCATGGCGCAGAAATTGCCGGACTTCACCACCCTGGTGGAGGATGCGGCTCCGGCGGTGGTCAATATTTCCACTTCACGTGAAGTGGAAACCCGCAGCATGCCGTTCGGCCAGTTCGGAGGGCAGGAACTGCCGGATATCTTCAAGCATTTCTTCGGCGAACGTTTCGGCGATCAGATGCCGATGCCGCCCGGCGCCCATGGTCGCAGCGAAGAGCGCCGCTCGCTCGGCTCGGGCTTCATCATCAGCGAAGACGGCTACATCATGACCAATGCCCATGTGGTCAAGGGCGCCGATGAAATCCTCGTCCGTCTCAACGATAGTCGCGAACTGGAAGCCGAGCTGGTCGGTGCCGATAGCAAGACCGATGTCGCCGTGCTCAAGGTCGATGCCGACAACCTGCCGACGCTGACTCTCGGTAACTCCGAGGACCTGAAAGTGGGGCAGTGGGTTGCCGCCATCGGCTCGCCTTTCGGCCTGGACCACTCGGTGACCTCCGGCATCATCAGTGCCATCAACCGCACCCTGCCGCGTGATGTCTATGTGCCCTTCATCCAGACGGATGTGGCGATCAATCCCGGCAATTCCGGTGGACCCTTGTTCAATCTGGATGGCGAGGTGATCGGCATCAACTCGCAGATCTTCACCCGCAGCGGTGGCTACATGGGGCTCTCCTTCGCCATTCCGATCGACGTGGCGATGGATGTGGCGGATCAATTGCGCGACGATGGTTCGGTGAGCCGAGGCTGGTTGGGCGTGATGATCCAGCCGGTGTCCCGAGAGCTGGCCGACTCCTTCGGCATGGATAAACCCGAAGGGGCGCTGGTCGCCGATCTCGACCCCGAGGGGCCGGCCGCGCGGGATGGCCTGAAGGCCGGCGATGTCATCCTCGAGGTGAACGGTCAGACTGTTGACCAGTCCAGTACCTTGCCGCGTCTTGTCGGGAGCGTATCGCCGGGCGAGGATGTCGACCTTGCGGTGTTGCGCAACGGTGAGCGCCAGACCGTCACCGTGACCGTCGGTGACTGGCCGGATGCCCAGTCGGGCAGCGGATCGAGTGATGACAGCACGCCGGCGCGCCTGGGGCTCGCGGTCCAGCCGCTGACGGATGGCCAGCACGATGAAGCCATCGAGAATGGCGTGCGCGTGGTGGAGGTCGACCCCCGCGGCGTCGCCGCCGATGCGGGAATCCGTGCCGGGGATATCCTGGTCAGCATTGGCGAGCATGTGGTGGAAAGCCCCGAGCAGCTTGGCGAGTTGATCGATGAACTGCCCGAGGATCGCTCCCTGCCGGTGCGTCTGTACCGCAACGGCCATTCCTACTATGTGGCGTTGCGCCTGTCGCAGGAGTGACAGGGACATTTTCGGCCCGTCATGGCCCGATGTGACCCGCGACCCGACGGCTTCGACCGTCGGGTCGCTGTATCTAGCCGGCGCATCCCGCTACAATGCCGCCATCTCACACGACGCGTCGGCCCGATACGATTGACACAGGCTGCATCCGCACGCGTTCATGAAACGGATTACCTTGAATGGCAGATATCGATAACCGTAAAGTAATCAACGGGATACGGAACTTCTCGATCATTGCGCACATCGACCACGGCAAGTCGACCCTGGCCGATCGCCTGATCCAGACCTGCGGTGGACTCACCGAACGCGAGCTCAAGGAGCAGGTCCTCGATTCGATGGACCTCGAGCGTGAGCGTGGCATCACCATCAAGGCTCAGTCGGTGACGCTCGATTACCACGCCCAGGATGGCAATGTCTATCAGCTCAACTTCATCGATACGCCCGGGCACGTCGATTTCTCCTACGAGGTGTCTCGCTCGCTGTATGCCTGCGAAGGGGCTCTTCTGGTCGTGGACGCCGCCCAGGGCGTCGAGGCCCAGTCGGTGGCCAACTGTTACACGGCCATCGAGCAGGGGCTCGAAGTCCTGCCGGTGCTCAACAAGATGGACCTGCCCCAGGCCGATCCGGTCAAGGTCGGCGAAGAGATCGAAGAGATCATCGGCCTGGACGCCACCGATGCCTGTCAGGTGTCCGCCAAGAGTGGCCTGGGCATCGACGCCTTGCTGGAACGCCTGGTGCGTGACATTCCGCCGCCCAAGGGCGATCCCGAGAAGCCCCTGCAAGCGTTGATCATCGACTCCTGGTTCGACAACTACCTCGGTGTGGTGTCGTTGGTACGCATCTTCGACGGGACCCTGAAGAAGAGCGACAAGATCCGCATCACCTCGACCGGCCGCGACTGGCAGGCTACCGAGGTCGGCATCTTCACTCCCCAGCGTCGCCAGACCGGTGTGCTGCGTGCCGGCGAGGTGGGCTTCGTGGTTGCCGGCATCAAGGATATTCATGGCGCGCCGGTGGGCGATACCATCATCCACGCCAAGACGCCTGACGTGAAACGGTTGCCGGGCTTCCAGAAGGTCAAGCCCCAGGTCTATGCCGGCATGTTCCCGGTCAGCTCCGATGACTACGAGGACTTCCGCGACGCCCTGGAGAAGCTGGCCCTCAACGATGCCTCGCTGGATTACGAGCCGGAAAACTCCGATGCCATGGGCTTCGGGTTCCGGGTCGGTTTCCTTGGCACCCTGCACATGGAAATCATTCAGGAACGACTCGAGCGTGAGTACGACCTGGATCTGCTGACCACGGCGCCGACCGTGGTCTATGAACTCGTCATGAAGAATGGCGAGACGCGTTATGTGTCCAACCCCTCCAAGCTGCCCGACATGGCCGATGTGGAGGAAATGCGCGAGCCCGTCGTGCGGGCCAGTATCCTGGTGCCACAGGACTTCGTCGGTAATGTCATTGCCGAGTGCGAACAGCGCCGCGGTACCCAGCTGGATATGCTGTTCCTGGGCAGCCAGATCCAGTTGACCTACGAACTGCCCATGTCCGAGGTGGTGATGGACTTCTTCGATCGCCTGAAGTCCATCTCCAAGGGCTATGCCTCGCTCGAGTACAACTTCGAGCGCTTCGAGGCGGCCAGCCTGGCGCGTCTCGATGTGCTGATCAATGGCGACCGTGTCGATGCCCTGGCGGTGATCATTCATCGCGACCATGCGCATCCGCGGGGGCGGGCTCTTGTCGAGAAGATGAAGGAACTGATCCCCCGACAGATGTTCGATGTCGCCATCCAGGCGGCGATCGGTGGCCAGGTCGTGGCGCGTTCCACCGTCAAGGCGCTGCGCAAGAACGTGACCGCCAAGTGCTACGGCGGTGACACGACCCGCAAGAAAAAGCTGCTCGAGAAGCAGAAGGCGGGCAAGAAACGCATGAAGCAGGTCGGCCGGGTGGAAATCCCCCAGGAAGCCTTCCTTGCCGTGCTCAAGGTGAACGACTAGGGAAGGACGACGACAATGGATTTTGCACTTCTGCTGGTGGTGGCGGTGGCGGTCACTGGACTGGTCTGGTTGCTCGACCTGGTCTGGTGGCGCCCGGCGCGCCGGGCGCGCCTGACTGCCAGTGCCGAGGCCGGCACGACCGAGGGGATCGATCCGGCGGCACGAGAGAAGGCGCTCAAGGATCCCTGGCCGGTGGATTATGCTCGCTCCTTCTTCCCCGTGTTGCTGGTGGTGCTGCTGTTGCGCAGCTTTCTGGTCGAGCCGTTCCAGATTCCCTCGGGGTCGATGAGGCCGACGCTGGAAGTGGGGGACTTCATTCTCGTCAACAAGTTCGCCTATGGCTTGAGGCTGCCCGTCATCAACACCAAGGTCGTCGAGCTGGGAGAGCCCGAGCGCGGCGATGTCATGGTCTTCCGCTTTCCCGAGGACCCGTCGGTGAACTTCATCAAGCGTGTGGTCGGCCTGCCGGGCGATCATATTCGCTATGAGGACAAGCAGCTTTACGTCAATGGTGAACCGGTGCCCAAGCACCTGCTGGAAGCAGGTCCCGAGGGGGAGCCCGGCGAGCTGTTGATGGAAGAGCAACTGGGCGAGGTGACCCACGATATCTACAATAACCCTCGTGACCCGGGCCCGCAGGTACGTGAGCTCGTGGTACCGGAGGACCACTACTTCGCCATGGGAGACAACCGCGACCACTCCAATGACAGTCGTTACTGGGGATTCGTCCCGGAGGAGAACGTCGTGGGCAAGGCCTTCGCTGTGTGGATGCACTGGGATGGCGGTCTGCCGAGCTTTACCGATGTGCGTGGTATCCACTGAGATGCCGGGACCGGCATCGCTGTCATGATATAGCAGGAGCTTCGTGAGCAATTCCCTCGATATTTTCAGCCGCCGCATCGGGCACCGTTTTGCCCAGCCCGAGCTGCTAGAACTGGCCATGACCCATCGCAGTTATGGCGGTCGCAACAACGAACGCCTGGAGTTCCTCGGCGATTCCATCGTCAACTTCGTCATCGCCGAGGACCTTTTCCAGCGTTTTCCCCAGGCGCGGGAAGGTCAGTTATCGCGTCTGCGCGCACGGCTGGTCAAGGGCCAGACCCTGGCCGAGCTGGCTCGGGAAATGGCGTTCGGCGAATGCCTTCGCCTGGGATCGGGTGAAATGAAGAGCGGCGGCCATCGTCGCGATTCGATACTGGCCGATGCCGTGGAAGCGGTGATCGGTGCCATCTACCTGGACGCCGGCATGGATACGGCGCGAACGCGGGTGCTGTCCTGGTTCGCCGAACGGCTGGAGACCATCAATCTCCAGGACACCCAGAAGGATCCCAAGACCCGCCTGCAGGAGTTTCTGCAGTCCCGGCAGGTTTCGCTGCCCCGGTACGAAGTGATCTCCGTGGAAGGCGAGGCCCATGCCCAGACCTTTACCGTCGAATGCCATGTGGAGATGCTCGAAGAGCACACCCTGGGCATCGGCTCCAGTCGACGACACGCCGAGCAGCAGGCCGCCGAACAGGCCCTGTCGAAGCTCGAGAAGAGGGGGCCGCGCGCATGACCCAGACCTGTGGTTTCGTGGCAATCGTCGGACGGCCGAATGTCGGCAAGTCGACATTGATGAATCATATTCTCGGACAGAAGATTTCGATCACCTCGCGACGTCCGCAGACGACGCGCCATCAGGTGATGGGTATCAAGACCGAGGGGGATGCCCAGTTCATCTATGTCGATACGCCGGGCATCCACTTGCTCGAAAAGGATCGCAACAAGGCGATCAACCGGTTCATGAACCAGGCTGCCACCCAGGCCCTGCGTGATGTGGACTGCGTGATCTTCATCATCGATCGCACTCGCTGGACCGCCGAAGACCAGGTGGTTCTGGAGCGGCTGGCCACGGTCAAGGCGCCGGTGATTCTGGCGGTGAACAAGGTCGACCGAATCAACGACAAGTCGAGCCTGTTGCCCTGGCTCGAGGACGTGAGCGGGCGTCGCGAATTTGCCGCCATCGTGCCGGTCGCCGCCAAGCATGGCACCAATGTGGCCGAGCTCGAGGCCGAGGTCGCCAAATACCTCCCCGAGAGCGTGCACTACTTCCCCGACGACCAAGTGACCGATCGCAGCCTGCGGTTTCTGGCCGCGGAACTGGTGCGCGAGAAGATCATGCGTCAGTTGGGCGATGAGCTTCCCTACCAGATGACCGTCGAGATCGAGGAATTCAAGGAAGAAGACAAGGTCACGCACATCAGCGCCCTGATCATGGTGGAGCGGCAGGGTCAGAAGAAGATCCTGATCGGTGATCGTGGTGAGCGGATCAAGAAGATCGGACGCGATGCCCGGCTCGAACTGGAACGGGTGGTCGGCACCAAGGTCATGCTCAATCTCTGGGTCAAGGTCAAGCGGGGCTGGTCCGACGACGACAGGGCATTGAAGAGCCTCGGCTATGATTTAGACTGACGCCGAGCTTCGAGCTTCGAGCTTCGAGCTTCGAGCTTCGAGCTTCGAGCTGCGGGTTCCGAGCCTCGAGAGTCGAGCAGAGGGTAGCAGGCTTGAAGCTGCGAACCCTGGCGGGATCGGGGTTCGCAGCTCGTATCTCGCCGCTCGTCTGCTTCGGGGCTCGCCCGAGCGATACTTCTCCTGAACGGCGTCCCATGACTCCTGAACCGGCCTACCTGCTGCACAAGCGTCCCTATCGCGAGACCAGTGCCCTGGTCGAATTGCTGACGTTCCACCATGGACGCGTGCGAGCCGTGGCACGCGGTGTGCAGCGTCCGGGAAGTCGTCTGCGTGCCGTGCTCCAGCCATTCGCGCCCTTGCATGTCACCTGGAGCGGTAGCGGGGATCTCAAGCGTCTGAGCCTGATGGAAAGCCAGGGGTCGGCGGCCATGCTGGCCGGCGAGGGGCTGCTTTGCGGGCTATACGCCAATGAGCTGCTGACCCGGTTGTTGCCGGTCGAGTTGCCGGTCGATGACGTCTTTGCCTTTTATACTGCCGCCCTCGATGCGCTTCCGCATCCGGAGGGGCGGGCCGCGGCGCTGCGACGCCTGGAGCTGTCCCTGCTCGAGGCGCTGGATGCCGAGCCCCGATTCGGTGGCCCCGATGGCCAGGCGCTGGACCCGCAGACGCGCTATGTCTTCGATACCGTCTCACGGGGCTTTGTCTCCGGCGAGCGGGGTATCGATGGACGTACCCTCAAGCTGCTCGCCACGGGGGACTGGAGCGCCCCCGGCCTTGCCGGCCCGGCCAAGGCGGTGATGCGCGCGGCGCTGGCGCCCCTGCTGGGCAGTCGCTCTCTGCGATCGCGGGAGTTGATGCGTCAGCTCGCCGAACGGAGGCGGGCGGAGTAGCCGGAAGCTTGAAGCTGGAAGTAACATCTTGACCCCGGTAGGCGAGCAGTTACGCTTGGCTTCGAGCTTCGAGCTTCGAGCTTCGAGCTTCGAGCTTCGAGCTTCGAGCTTCGAGCTGGGTTTTCGGGGTTCGTATCTCGCATCTCGCCGCTCGTATGCTTTGGGTTTCGAGCTTCAAGCTGTACCGCTCGCTGCTCGCCTCCCGCAGCTCGAAACGAACTTTAGGAGATTCTATGCATCCCCCCCGCATTCTGCTCGGTGTCAACATCGACCATGTCGCCACGCTGCGCCAGGCGCGTGGCACGCGTTACCCCGATCCGGTCCAGGCGGCCTTGCTGGCCGAGGAGGCCGGTGCCGATGGCATCACCGTCCACCTGCGGGAGGATCGTCGCCATATCCAGGAGCGTGACGTTCGTCTTCTGGCCGAGGTGCTCAATACGCGCATGAACCTGGAGATGGCGGTGACCGAGGCGATGGTGACGTTTGCCGAGGAGATCCGTCCGGCCCATGTCTGCTTGGTGCCCGAGAAGCGTGAGGAGTTGACCACCGAAGGTGGTCTCGATGTGGCGGGTGGCCTGGAGGCCGTGAGCGATGCCTGTCGCCGGCTGGCGGCGAGCGGCTGCGACGTCTCGCTGTTCATCGATCCAGCACCGGCGCAGGTCGAGGCGGCCGCGAAAGCGGGGGCGCCGACCATCGAGCTGCACACCGGCGCCTATGCCGAGGCGAGCGGCGAGGCGGCCCGCCAGGAACATGCCCGCCTGGTGGCGGCCGCCGAGATGGCCGCCGAGCTTGGCCTGGTCGTCAATGCCGGTCATGGCCTGAACTATCACAACGTCGAGGCGATTGCGGCGATTCCCGGCATTCACGAACTCAATATCGGCCATGCCCTGGTGGCCAGGGCGCTCTTCGTTGGCCTCAAGGAGGCAGTCGCGGAGATGAAGCGGCTGGCGATTGCCGGTCAGGAAGCGGGCCTGCTGGCCGAGCTCGACGAGCATGACCACGAGCATGGCGACGAGGGTTGTTGCGGCGAATGATCATCGGGATCGGTACCGATATCGCTCGGGTGGCACGCTTCGAACGTGCCACAGAGCGCCATGGCGAGCGTTTCGTCACCCGGCTGCTGGGCGAGGATGAGTATGCCGATTTTCACGCCCGGGGCGGGGCGGCGACCTACCTGGCCAAGCGCTTTGCCGCCAAGGAAGCCTTCGTCAAGGCATTGGGCACCGGGCTGCGTCACGGCATGCGCTGGACCGAGATCCAGGTCGTGAACGATGGGTTGGGGCGTCCCGCCCTGCGACTGTCGGGCCGGGCCGAGGAACTGGCCACGGCCTCGGGCGTCACGGGGCTTCATGTCTCGCTGTCCGACGAGACCGAGTTTGCCATGGCCTTCGTGGTGCTGGAGGCATGATGGCTGCTCAGGGCGCGCAGGCCTTCCATGGCGGCGTAGAGATCCGGCAGTAGTGGCTCCACGGCGTCGATGCCGCGTGACCGCAGCCGGGTTTCGAGCGTTTCCACCAGCAGGGCCAGGCGCGGCACGCCACAATAGCGGCAGGCTCCGTTGAGGGCATGGATGGTATCGAGCATAGCCTCGCCATCGCCTCGTTCGGCGGCATCGCGAATCTCGGCTTCGGTCGTCTCCAGCGAGGCGATCAACTGATCGAGCAGTTGTCGGGCCAGCGCCTCGCGCCCCCCTGCGAGACGAGTGCCGAGCGCCAGGTCGACTTCAGCCAGTTCGGCATCTTCCGCGCGGATGGTGGGAGATGAAGCGGTTGGCTCGGGACTCTCGGACTCGATATCTGCCCCGAGGTGATGACGTATCAGCTCGGAGAGTCGGGAGGTGTCGATCGGCTTTTCCAGCATGCCATCCAGGCCGCTATCCAACAGGTCTCGGCGTTGGTTGTCCCGGACATGGGCGGTGACGGCGATCACCGGGAGGTGACGCCAGCGACCACCGAGGCGCCGCAGCTCGCGGGTGGTTTCCACGCCGTCCATGCCCTGCATGCGAATATCCATCAGGACCATGTCGAAGGTGGCCTGCCGGGCCAGGGCGAGGGCTTCTTCGCCGCTGGCGGCCAGGCTGACTTCGAGTCCGGCGCTGCGGACCAACTCCTTGATCAGCAGTCGGTTGGACTCGGTATCGTCCACGCAGAGGATGTGCCAGGGGCGCGATGCGTCGTTGTCGACCATGGCGGTCTTCGTCCCCACTGCCTGAACACGGGGTATCGTCGATTGACGGGTCCGGCGAATCGCGTCGGCCAGGGTGCGGCGCGACAGCGGCTTGCTCAGGATCTCGCCGCCGTGGGGCAAGGGAGGATCGTCGGGGAGGTCGGGGGGACTGGCGTTGACCATCAACAGGGCGGGGCAGTCGAGCCGTGCCAGTTGGTCTCGCCAGCCGGTCAAGGAAGCGTCATGCAGCTCTTCGGTACCCAGGCCGATCAGGGCCAGCTCGGCGTTGCCCGTCTCGGCGTCGTCGATCTCGAGGGGACGACCGCCCCAGCGCGACACGAGATGACGCAAGGCGCGTCGGGTCGTGATGTGGGGCTCCACGAGAATCACGCCGGCGCCTGCCAGATCCAGCTCGCGAGGACGCTCGCTTGTGCTGCCGCCGCTCAGGGGCAGTGTGAAGGAGAAGGTCGAGCCCCGGTCGGGGGCGCTGTCGATGTCGATCTTGCCCCCCATCTGTTCGACGAGCTGCCGGCAGATGGCAAGCCCCAGGCCCGTGCCGCCGAAGTGGCGCTGATGACTGGCCTCGCCCTGGCGGAAGGCGTCGAAGAGTTGCCGCTGGCATGCGGGTGACAGGCCGATGCCCGTGTCGGTAACGGCGACATTCAAGGTGGTTTGATCCCGGGAGACGTCCTCCACCGAGACGCGCACGATGACCTCGCCCCGGTCGGTGAACTTGACCGCATTGTGAACCAGGTTGGTCAGGACCTGCCGGATGCGCAGTGGGTCGCCGATCAGCTCCTCGGGAACGTCGTCATACACCAGGCCGAGCAGTTGCAGGTCCTTCTGCTGGGCCTGGGGTGCTTGCAGCCCCAGTACTTCATCGACCAGGGTGACCATGTCCAGTGGCCGGTATTCCAGTTCCAGCCGACCGGCCTCGATCTTGGAAAAGTCGAGGACATCGTTGACCAGCATCAGGAGGTTGTCGCAGGCGCGTCGGACGTGGTCGAGCCACTCACGCTGTCGTGTGTTCAAGTCCGATCGGTGCAGCAGACGGCAGAAGCCGATGATACCGTTGAGGGGCGTGCGGATTTCATGGCTCATGTTGGCCAGAAATTCCGACTTGGCGCGATTGGCCTCCAGGGCGCGTCGGTGGGCCAGGTCGAGTTCGATGTTCTGGACTTCGATGGTTTCCATGGACTCCTGCAGCTCCTGGGTGGCCTGCTCGACCTGGGTCTGCAGATCGTCATGGGCACAGGCCAGGTGGTCCCGGAGCGTGTTGAGTCGTTGCGCGAGCTGGTTGAGCTCGGTTTCGCCGGGCAGGGGCAGGGGGTCGGGTGTCATGCCGGCGGCCAGCCGCGACAGGTTCTCGCTGGCGTCCTCGAGAGGCTGACCGAGACGGCGGGCCGTCGAGTAGGCCACCAGGAACAGCAGCAGCCCGGTGAGCAACAGCAACAGCCCGCCGCTGGCCAGCTGTCGATAATAGGCCAATGGCAGCGAGGAAGCGTCGATATCGAGGAGCAGGCGTGCGTTGGATGCCGTCAACGGCAGACGCAGCCGCCACCGGGAGCCGTCCTTGATCAGGGCGTCATCGCCGGCGAGACGGTCGGCGGGCATGTCACGCAGTCGCCCCAGCTCCAGTGGTACATTACCCTCGGTATCCCGGATGGTCAGGGCCCGGACCTCGTCGAGTTCGAGCAGTCGGGAGGCGATGGGCGCCAATCGAGCACGACGGCCTTCGGCCAGGGCTTCGTCAAGCTCGGGGGTCAGCATCCGGGCGGTCTGGGTCAGGTGCTTGGCGAGTTGCCGATGGTGGTGCCGGTCCTCCAGCTCGGCCACTGCGATGACGAGCAGCGCGAGCAGGGTCAGCGGCAGGACGAGAATGCAGAGCATCAGGCGTGTCTTGAAGGACATCGGCGCGCCTCGCGAAGGGAGTGTCGTGGCCCAGTATGCCACAGGCGAGGCGGATGCCTGTCCAGTGCGGGCGGCCAAGGATATAATGTGTTACAGACTTTTCCATAAGGAAGGCTGCATGCAATTCCCCACCCTGGAGGACACCATCGGTCATACGCCGCTGGTTCGTCTCAAGCGTATTACCGCTGGACGCAACAACACGCTGCTGGCGAAGCTCGAGGGCAATAACCCCGCCGGCTCCGTGAAGGATCGACCGGCGCTGTCGATGCTCGAACAGGCCGAGATGCGTGGCAGTATCGCGCCCGGGGACACCCTGGTCGAGGCCACGTCGGGCAACACCGGCATCGCGCTGGCGATGGCCGCCGCCATCAAGGGCTACCGGATGGTGCTGATCATGCCCGAAAGCGCCTCGAGCGAGCGCAAGCAAGCCATGGCCGCCTATGGCGCCAGGCTCATCGAGGTCAGCAAGGAAGGGGGAATGGAAGAAGCCCGCGACCTGGCCGAGGCGATGATCGCCCGGGGCGAGGGCAAGCCGCTCGACCAGTTCGCCAATCCCGACAACCCGCTGGCCCACTATCGGACCACCGCGCCGGAGCTGTGGGAACAGACCGGCGGCACCATCACCCATTTCGTCAGCTCGATGGGTACCACCGGCACCATCATGGGCGTGTCGCAGCGACTCAAGGAATACAACCCCGACGTGCAGATCGTCGGCCTGCAACCCGAGGATGGCGCCAGCATCGCTGGTATCCGCCGCTGGCCGGAGGCCTACCTGCCGAGCATCTTCGATGCCTCGCGGGTCGATAGTGTGCTGGATATCGGTCAGTACGAGGCGGAAGCGCACATGCGGCGCCTGGCCCGGGAGGAAGGCATATTGGCCGGGGTTTCCTCGGGAGGTGCGCTGGCCGGCGCGCTGCGGGTCGCCGAGTCGGTAGAGAATGCCGTGATCGTCTTCATCGTCTGCGATCGCGGGGATCGCTATCTGTCCACCGGCCTGTTCGCTCCGGAGATCTGAGGTGACGGGACTCGGCAAGCGTCGGCCCGCGCGGTCGCGCTCAGGTGTCTCCGGCCTGCGTGAGCGTCGACAGGCCACGAATGTCGACCATGCCGCCGGCTCGCAAGATGCGCGAGAACTCAGGATCCAGGGGCTGGCTCATGATGGTCGTGGCGTGACGCGTGATGCCGACGGCAAGACCGTCTTCGTCGAGGGGGCGCTGCCCGGCGAGCGGGTCACGGTCGGTGTGCATCGCCGTCGCAAACGCTTCGACGAAGCCCATGTCCGCGAGGTCGTCGAGGCCTCGGCGTCGCGTGTCGAACCTCCTTGTCGATACTATGGCAGCTGCGGGGGGTGCGATCTGCAGCACCTTTCACTCGAAGCCCAGCGTGACCACAAACGCGACGTGCTGCGCGAATTGCTGGCACGCCAGGGCATCGACGTGCCCGACGCGATCTCCCTGTTGGCCGATGCCGGAGAAGGCTATCGTCGACGCGCCAGGCTCGGCGTGCGTCTCGATAGCCACGGCAGCGTGCGCCTGGGGTTTCGAGCTCGGCACAGTCATCGGCTGGTGGACCTGGAGGAATGCCCGGTGCTGCTGCCGTCGTTGTCGTCATTGCTGGGGCCACTGCGCGAGCAGGTCGAGAGCCTCGAGGCGCCGCGCCATGTCGGTCATCTCGAACTGCTGGCCAGCGATGACGCCGTGACCCTGGTGGTGCGTCAGTTGCGCGAGCACGCCGCCGACCAACGCCGCTGGCGGGCATTCGCCGAGTCGCATCGCCTGAATCTGGGCGTCTGGTCGGGTCGTGAATCGCCGCGCTTCGCGTGGCTGACGGCCACACCGTCGTTGCATTGCCGCCTGACGTCGGGGCAGCATACGCTCACGCTGGGACTCGAACCGAGCGATTTCCTTCAGGCCAACGAGGCCGTCAACCAGCGCATGGTCGATACCGCCCTGGCGTGGCTGTCGCCATGGTTGCCGACATCGACACCGGGAACGCGGGTGCTGGATCTGTTTGCCGGTATCGGTAACTTCAGTCTGCCGCTGGCGACCCGGGGGGCCGAGGTCACGGCGGTGGAGGGCAACGCGGCGATGGTCGAGCGCCTGTCGGGCAACGCCATGCGCAATGCGCTGTCGGTGACGGCGCAACAGGCCGACCTCAACGATGACGAGGCCTGCCGGCAACTGCTGGAGACCGCCAGGCCCGAGGTATTGGTTCTGGACCCGCCCCGCAGCGGTGCCGACGCATTGAGCCGTCAACTGGCGGAACATCCGGTGCCTCGGGTGCTCTACATTTCCTGCGACCCGGCGACCCTGGCCAGGGATACCGCCTGTCTCGTGTCCGCCGGCTATGTCATCCGGCGCAGCGCGGTGGCCGACATGTTCGCTCATACCTCACATCTCGAATCCATGCTGCTGCTCGAGCACCCGGACTCGGCGCGGCGGTGGCAAGGAGCGTCAACCGATGGTTAAAGTGCGGGAAGACCAGCCGTTAGGCCCCGATGGGCGGGTCGATATCGGACGTTGGGTCGAACGCCTGGAGGAAGACGTCAAGTTGCGTGCGCCCGACGAGATGCGCGCGGCCTGCGATATCGCCCAGCGACTGGAGCTTGAATCCGAGCGTCCCCACAAGGCCTGGCTCAAGGACGGTTCGAGCTTTCGCATGGGGCTCGAGATGGCCGACATCCTGGGCGAGTTGCGCCTCGACCAGCCGGCACTGGAAGCGGCGGTGCTGTACCGCGCGGTGCGTGAGCGGTTGATTGGCCTGGAGGAGGTCGAAAAGCGCTTCGGCGGTGAAGTGGCCAGCTTGATCGATGGCGTGCTGCAGATGGCCGCCATCAGCCCCACCCAGATGCCGACCCAGGGCCTCAGCCAGCATGACCAGCAGGACAACCTGCGCAAGATGCTGGTCAACATGATCGACGATGTGCGGGTGGCGCTGATCAAGATCAGCGAGCGTACCTGCGCGCTGCGCCAGGTCCGTGACGCGCCGCGAGAAAAACGCCTTCAGGTGGCCCGCGAGGTCTTCGATATCTATGCGCCGCTGGCACACCGGCTGGGTATTGGCCACCTCAAGTGGGAGCTCGAGGACCTGTCGTTCCGTTACCTGCACGAAGACGACTACAAGGCCATCGCCCGCCAGCTGGCCGAGAAGCGCCTGGATCGCGATCGCTACATCCACGATGTGGTCGAGACGCTGAAATCGTTGATGGATGCTCAGGGCATTCACCATCAGGTGGATGGCCGTGCCAAGCACATCTACTCGATCTGGCGGAAGATGCAGCGCAAGCGGATCGACTTCTCCCAGGTCCACGATATCCGTGCGGTGCGTATTCTGGTGCCCGATGTCAGTGACTGCTATGCGGTGCTCGGCATCGTGCATTCGCGTTGGCACCACGTGCCCAACGAGTTCGACGACTATATCGCCAACCCCAAGAAGAATGGCTATCAGTCGCTGCACACCGCGGTCTTCGGCCCGGAAGGCAAGGTGCTGGAGATCCAGATCCGTACCTTCGCCATGCACGAGGAGGCCGAGCTCGGGGTGTGCGCCCACTGGCGCTACAAGGGCCACGATACCAGCGCGCGCAGCGCCAGTTACGAGGAGAAGATCGCCTGGTTGCGTCAGGTGCTGGAATGGCAGGAAGACGTCGGCGACTTCGGCGACCTGCGCGAAGGGCTTTCCAGCGATGTGGCGCCGGATCGTATCTATGTCTTCACCCCGGACGGCCATGTCATCGATCTACCGCGGGTCGCGACGCCCATCGACTTCGCTTACCGCGTGCATACCGAAGTCGGCCATCGCTGCCGCGGGGCCAAGGTCAACGGACGCATCGTGCCCTTGACCTACCGGCTGAACACCGGTCAGCAGGTCGAGATCCTCACCGCCAGCAAGGGAGGGCCCAGTCGCGACTGGCTCAACCCCAGTCTCGGCTATGTCTGCACCTCGCGGGCCCGCGCCAAGATCCAGTCCTGGTTCAAGCATCAGGCGAGGGATCGCAACCTCGAGGAAGGGCGGGTACTTTTCGACCGTGAGATGAAGCGCCTCGACGTGGAGGACATGGATCTCACTCGGCTGGCCAACAAGGTCAACTATAACGGTCCCGATGACATGTACGCCGCCCTGGGGGCCGGCGACCTGCGCATCGGCCAGGTCCTGCACCAGGCACAGCAGCTGTTCGGCGAGAGCGATGGCCAGGAGCAGCTCGACAAGCTGCTGGCCAAGCCGCGCCGCTCAGCGGACAAGGGCGACGGCGGCGATATCACCGTGCTCGGCGTCGGCAACCTCAAGACCAGCATGGCCAACTGCTGCCATCCGGTTCCCGGAGAAGCCATCGTCGGCTTCATTACCCAGGGGCGAGGGGTCACCGTGCATCGCCAGGACTGCCCGAATATCCTGCAGTTGAACCTCGATGAGCCGCAGCGGGTCATCGAAGTGGAGTGGGGTGAACGGGCGCGCACCCAGTACCCGGTGGACATCGAGGTCCAGGCCTGGGATCGCTCGGGACTCTTGCGTGATGTCACCGCCGTGCTCAGCAATGACCGGGTCAATGTGCTGTCGGTCAACACCCTGACCGATACCGACGACGGCATCGCCCGCATGGCCATCACCGTCGAGGTCGACGGCCTGGAAACCCTGGGACGGCTGTTCTCGCGTATTCAGCAACTGCCCAATGTCATCGAGGTGCGCCGCCTGCGTTCGGGGGGCAAGGACAAGAAGGTCAAGGGTGGCAGCAAACGCGGAGGCAAGCGCTCATGAGTCGGCAACGCCACGACATCGACGACCTGCTGACCCTCATGGCGGTCCTGCGCGATCCTGACCAGGGGTGTCCCTGGGACGTCAAGCAGGACTGGGACAGCATCGTGCCGCATACCCTGGAGGAAGCCTATGAGGTCGCCGATGCCATCGAACGTCGTGCCTTCGACGAGCTGCCCGGGGAGCTCGGTGACCTCCTGTTCCAGGTGATCTACTATAGCCAGTTCGGCGCCGAGCAGGAGCGGTTCGACTTCCACGATGTCGTCCACGTGTTGACCGCCAAGATGCTCCAGCGTCATCCCCACGTCTTTCCGGACGGTACCCTGGCGTCGCGCCGCCAGGGCGTCAGTGCCGCCGAGGTGGAGACCCGTCAGGTCAAGTCCCGCTGGGAGGCGCTGAAGGCCGAGGAGCGCGATGCCCGCGAGGCGCGCTCGGTGCTCGACGACGTGCCGCTGAACCTGCCGGCGTTGTCCCGGGCCGCCAAGCTGTCCAAGCGTGCGGCTCGGGTCGGCTTCGACTGGCCCGACTCGCGCGGCGTGATCGACAAGCTGCGCGAGGAGCTCGACGAGGTCGCCGACGCCCTGGAGGCCGGGGATCACGAACACGTCAGAGAGGAGGTCGGGGATCTGCTGTTTGCCACTGTCAATCTGGCTCGGACCCTCGATGCCGACCCGGAGCGCTGTCTGCGCGCCACCAATGCCAAGTTCGAGCGGCGTTTCCGCCATGTCGAGTCGGCGCTGGCCGAGGAGGGCGTACCGCTCGCCGACGCCGGATTGACCCGGATGGAGCGCCACTGGGACGTCGCCAAGCAACAAGAAACCACACAAATGCCATCGTCGAAAGGAGAGTCTCGATCATGAGTCACGACCTGCACGAATCGCTGCGCGACAATGTCCGAATCCTGGGGGACAGCCTGGGGCGTACCATTGCCGATGACCTGGGGCAGGGGTTCGTCGACCGCATCGAGACGATCCGGGGGCTCGCCAAGCGGGGCCGCCAGGGCGAGGCCGATGGACGTCGGGAACTGATCGAGTATCTGCGAGAGCTGCCCGACACGGAGTTGCTGCCGGTGACGCGGGCCTTCAACCAGTTCCTCAACCTGGCCAATATTGCCGAGCAGCACTATCGCGCGCGTTTTCGTCGGGTCGAGGACTACAAGCCGGGTAGCCAGCCGGTGCTGGGCGAGCTGCTCGAGCGTGCACGCGGTGAAGGACACTCGCCGCGCAAGCTGGTGGAAAGCCTGGCCAACATGCGCGTCGAGCTGGTGCTAACCGCGCACCCCACTGAGGTCATTCGGCGCACTCTGATCCAGAAGTACGATGCCATCGACGACTGCCTGACCGCCATCGAGTCCTCCTCGGACTACCCCGAGCGCGGTGCCCGGGCCAAGGGGCGTCTCGAAGAGCTGATCGGCCAGGCCTGGCACACCGACGAGATTCGCCACGAGCGCCCCACGCCGGTCGACGAGGCCAAGTGGGGCTTCGCGGTGATCGAGAACTCCCTGTGGCAGGCGGTGCCGGACTTCCATCGCGATCTGGACAACCTGCTGCTCGATACGGCCGGCGAACGCCTGCCGCTGGATGCCGCGCCGATCCGCTTCGCCTCCTGGATGGGGGGCGACCGAGACGGCAACCCCAACGTCACCTCCAGGGTCACTCGCGAGGTCCTGTTGCTGGGGCGCTGGATGGCCGCCGATCTCTATCTGCGCGACCTCGATCAGCTCAAGACCGAGCTGTCGATGTGGAAGGCCAACAGCGCCCTCAAGGCCGAGGTCGGTGACGTCGCCGAGCCCTATCGCGAGCTGCTCAAGCGCCTGCTGGCGCGCGTCGAGGCCACCCGCGACTGGGCCAAGGCCCAGCTCGACGGCAAGAGCCATGATGGCGGGCCGATCATCGAGACCCGGGACCAGCTTTATGCGCCGCTGCTGACCTGCTACCGCTCGCTGTGCGACGTCGGGCTGGACACCATCGCCAACGGCGTGCTGCTCGACACCTTGCGCCGGGTGGCGGTATTCGGCGTGACCCTGACCAAGCTCGATCTGCGCCAGGAAGCCAGTCGCCATGAACAGGTCATGGAGGAGCTCACCGACGGGCTGGGGCTCGGCCACTACAGCGAATGGGATGAAGAACAGCGCCAGGAATTCCTGCTCGCCGAACTGGCCTCGCGTCGCCCCTTGATTCCCCGGCGCTGGGAATGCTCCGCGGAGAGCCGCGAGGTGCTCGATACCTTCCGGGTCTCGGCCGGCGAACATGCCGAGGCGCTCGGCACCTATATCATCTCGATGGCCGCGCAACCCTCGGACGTACTCGCCGTGGCCCTGTTGATGAAGGAGGTCGGCGGTGATGCCAAGCTGCCCATCGCGCCGCTGTTCGAGACCCTCGACGACCTCAACCGGGCGGGGGACGTCATCGACCGCCTGCTGGCCCTGCCCGGCTATCGCGAGTTGGCGGGCGACCGCCAGGAAGTGATGATCGGCTATTCCGACTCGGCCAAGGATGCCGGTCAGCTGGCGGCCGCCTGGGCCCAGTACCGTGCCCAGGAGACCCTGGTCGACGTATGCCGGGATCACGGTGTCGACTTGACGCTGTTCCACGGTCGCGGCGGCACCGTGGGGCGTGGCGGTGGCCCGGCCCACGCCGCCATTCTGTCGCAACCGCCGGGGTCGGTGAACGGTAGCCTGCGGGTGACCGAGCAGGGCGAGATGATCCGCTTCAAGTTCGGTCAGCCCGAGATCGCCCTGCGTTCCATGGAAATCTACGCCTGTGCGGTTCTGGAAGCCTCGTTGCTGCCGCCGCCCACGCCGGAGCCGGCCTGGCGGGAAGAGATGGACCGTCTGGCGGAAGTCGCGCATGGCGCCTATGTGGGCGTGGTGCGCGAGGATCCCGACTTCGTGCCCTATTTCCGCTCGGTGACGCCCGAAAGTGCGCTGGGCCGCTTGCCGCTCGGCTCGCGACCGGCCAAGCGACGTCAAGAAGGCGGGGTGGAGACGCTACGCGCGATCCCCTGGATCTTCGCCTGGACCCAGACCCGACTGATGCTGCCGGCCTGGCTGGGCAGCGGCGAAGCCTTCGCGAAACGCCTGGAAGACGACGGCGGCCTGGCGGTGCTGCGCGACATGCGCGATCGCTGGCCCTTCTTCGGCACCTACCTGGAAATGCTCGAGATGCTGCTGGCCAAGGCCGATGTCAGCATCGCCGCCTACTACGAGCATCGCCTGGTGGACGAGCCGGCGCTGGAGGCCCTGGGCGAGCGGCTGCGTGAACGCTTCGGTCGCCTGCATCAGTCCGTGCTGGAAATCCTCGATCAGCAGGAACTGCTCGAAAACACCCCCTTGATCCGCCAGGCCGTGGAAGTGCGCAACCCCTATATCGACCCGCTGCATGGGTTGCAGGCCGAGCTGCTGCAGCGTAACCGGGACGCCGATGGCGCCATCAGCGCCGACCTGTCACGCGCTCTGATGGTGACCATGGCCGGCATCGCCGCCGGGCTGCGCAACACGGGCTAGCCCCGGCTTCGCCGGGGAGCTATAAGCTGTAAGCGGCTTCGAGCTGCGGGTTCCGAGCCTCGAGAGTCGAGCAGGGCGTAGCAGGCTTGAAGCTGCGAACCCTGGGGTGGTTGTCGGGGTTCGTATCTCGTCGCTCGTTTGCTTCGGGGGTGGGGTTCGAATCTCGCTTCTCGCCGCTCGTATGCTTCGGGTTAGAAGGGGATATGCACCGAGGCGGTGAGGAGATTGAGGTGCGATAGCGTAGGGTCGTCGAAGCGTTCGTATTCGAGTTGGCTGATCAGGCGGGCGAACCGCCAGCGGGCGCCGAAGCCTTCAACGCGTGTGGTGCCGCCGTCGGGGGCGGCGGCGTTGCCGGTGACCGCTTCGCCTTCCCAGCCGGCCAGGCCGGATTTAGCGTAGAGGCCGACATCGCCGAAGCGTATGCCGGCGATCAGGCTGCCGCCCAGGCTGGCGGTGTCGATGAGCATCTGGCGATCGCCGGAGAGGGGGACATCGTCGCTTTCGCGATAGCTGAGCTCGGCGCCGAGGTCCAGTGCGGGCAGGCCGGGGGGAGTGAAGCCGGCGGTGAGGCGAAAGCCCGAGGTGTATCGGTCGGGGCTGTAAACGTCGCCACCCTGAATCAGCAGGCCATTGTCGAGCCGTGTGAGTTCGGTGGACTGGCCCGTGTAGGAAGGGGACGGCGTGTCGGACGCGAACGACAATGAGGCACAGGCGCCGGTGATGATCACTACCAGCGTTGTCGCTATCCCTCTGTCGGCGCGAAACGTCATGTCCCCTGATCCTGATATGGCCGCATTGCGACCGCGTTCTTGTCGAACCCTTCTGTTTATCAGTAGAAACGTAGCACCTGGCGTCAGGCCTTGCCAGGATGTTGTCGCGTGGTGAACTGCTGATGGAGCGCGGCAAGGTGCGGCATGTCCAGTCCATTCTCGCGGGCCGTCTGCAGCAGGGGCAGCAGGATGGCGTCGTGTTCGGTGGGTCGGCCGGCCAGGACGTCCTGGAGCATCGAGGCCCGGTTCTCGGCGGTGGCGGCGATGACCTCCCAGATCATCGCCGAAAACCCGTGTGGCGGCGGCGGGATGGCCTCGGCGGTCATGACGCGTGTCACCTCCTCGATGATGGCGTCGACCATGGGACGAAAACGCGGCTCGCGCAACTGGCCGTTGCGCAGGCGAAAGTGTGCCACCAGAGGATTGATGGCTGCATTGACGGCCAGCTTGTGCCACAGGCGAACGCGAATATCGTCGACCGCCAGGGTGGGGATACCGATGGCCGACAGGGTGGCGGCGAGGTCGGCAGCCAGCTCGGGATACCGGCCATCGAGGTGGCCGATCCAGGTCTGGCCGTGTCCGGCATGCACGACGCCGTCATCGCCGCTGGAATAGGCCCCTTCGGTCGTGGTGGCGCAGAGGGTAGGGCCCTGCCGGTGCCGGGTCAGGCGCGGTTGACTATCGAAGCCGTTCTGCCACAGGACCAGCGGGGTGTCGCTCGGCAGGCGCGGGGCAAGCGTTGCCAGGGCCGCATCGGTGGCGTAGGCCTTGGTCACCAGGTGCACGGCGGCCAGGCGAGACGTATCGAGCCTCTCCAGTGAGTCTGGCGTCAGGCACTCGAGCGAGCGATGACGACACTCGCCCTCGGGCGTCGTCAATGTCTGGCAGTGGGGCAGGGAACGGCGGCCGAGCAGTGTCACCGGCTGTTGCTCGGCCAGGTGAAGGGCCAGCAGGCGGCCCATGGCGCCCGGTCCGACGATAAGGTGCCGCGTCATTGCCGCTTGCCTCCCGCCGAGCGCCGCGTGCCCTTGCCTTGTCGACGCTGGCCGCCACGCTTCGTGCCGCGACCTCGGGCGGGCTTGCGTGCCTTGGCCTCCGGTCCCCTGGCTTCGCCCAGGGCGTGTCGCATCCGCTCGGCGTCGGCATGGCCCAGCAGGCCGCGCAGGTCGTCGATCAGTCCCTCCAGGAAGGGGGCCGGCGCATCGTCCCGTTCGGCGATGTTCGCCAGACGCTGCTCCCATTGGGCGGTGCGTTCCGGGCGTCCCGCGGCGTCCGGCAGCGAGGCGATCAGGGCGCTGCCGAGCCGGGTGGCCTTGAGGCTCTTGCCTTCGCGCACCAGGTAGCCGCGTTCCAGCAGTGTCTCGATGATGCCGGCACGGGTCGCCTCGGTGCCGAGGCCATCGGAGTCACGCAGGGTACGTCGGATCGCCGGGTCGTCCACGTAGCGGGCAATGTTCATCATCGCCTTGATCAGGCTGGCGTCGGTGAAGTGTTCGGGGGGCCGGGTTTCCTTATCTTCCACGCCGGCCTGTTCGACGCGACAGGCTTCGCCCTCGGTGAGCGGCGGCAGGGGCGGTGCTTCGTCACGCGTGGTAAACAGGGGCTTCCAGCCGGGCTCGAGAATCTCTTGCCCCCTGGCGCGGAAGCGTTCGCCGGCGATCAGGAACTCGGCCTTGACCTCTCGGGTCTGCAGGGCCGGATAGAACTGGGCCAGCACGTTGCGGGCGATCAGTCGGAAGACATCGGCTTCCTGGCGCGACAGCCGGTCGAGGTCGGCGGGTTTGCCGGTGGGGGCCAGGGCATGGTGGGCGCCGACCTTCTTGTCGTTCCAGGCCTTGGAGCGTCGGGAAAAATCGGCGCCGGCCAGCCAGCGGTTCAGGGTCTCGTCGCTGCGGCATGCACCGTTCAGGGTGCGTTGCGCATGGGCGAAGTGTTCCTCGGGCAGGTAGCGGCAGTCCGATCGCGGGTAGGTGATCAGTTGATGGCGTTCGTAGAGGCGTTGGCAGACGTCCAGCACCGCCTTGGCCGAGAGGCCGTGGCGGCGCGCGGCATCGACCTGCAGGGCCGACAGCGAATAGGGCAGCGGCGCCGCCTGGCGCTTGTCGCGACTGGCCAGGCTGTCCAGGCGGCCTTCGGCACCGGGCAGGCGGTCGGCCAGTTCGGCGGCGGGGGCACGGTCGAGCAGGCGCCCCTGATCGTCCAGCCGGTGGGCCTCGCCCGGTACCCACCAGGCGCGCAGCTGCCCTCGGGATACCGCCAGGTCGGCCCAGAGCACGAAGAAGGGGCGCGGTTCGAAATCACGGATCTCGGCATCGCGCCGGACCACCAGGCCGAGCACCGGCGTCTGCACCCGGCCCACCGACAGTACGCCGTCGTGGCCGGCCTGGCGCCCGATCAGCGTCCAGGCTCGGGTCAGGTTGATGCCATACAGCCAGTCCGCCCTGGCGCGCGCCTGGGCGGCACGATAGAGCGGCGCATAGCGGCGGTTGTCCTCGAGACGTTCCAGGGCCCGCTTGACCGCCGGCGGATTGAGGTCGCTGACCAGCAGGCGTGCCACGTCGCGCTTCCAGCCGAGGTGCTCGATCACCTCCTGGACCAGCAGCTGTCCTTCGCGGTCCGGGTCGCCGGCATGCACCACCTGGTCGGCGCTCTTCAACAGGCGGCGGATCACCGCCAACTGGCCGCGCGCCTTGGGACGAGGCATGAGCTTCCAGTGATCCGGCAGGATCGGCAGGCTATCGAGCCGCCAGGTCTTGAGGGCCGGGTCGTAGGCATCCGGTGGCGCCTGCTCCAGCAGGTGGCCGAGGCACCAGGTGACGACGGTATCCCCGGCCACCAGGGCGCCTTCCTCCCGGCGCGGCGAGGTGGGCAGGGCGCTGGCGATGGCGCGGGCCAGGCTGGGCTTCTCGGCGATGATCAGGCGCATGGCATCTCGTGCGTCAATGAGAGAACATGGGGATTCTTACAGTATTTCTCGATATCCGCCAGAGGGCGGGCCGGTGGGCTTGTTATTAACCTGGCTAAAAGCTTGCCGGGTTAATACTAGGTATCGGAGGAAGCGCCGAAAGGGGGATCATATGCGAGAACGGGGTCGCCGTCGGCGTCTGTTGGGGCTGGGGTCGCGTACCGGCGGCGCGGTGCTCAAGCATCGGCTCGGGGGGCAGACCGACTGGCGGGCGCTCGGCGAGTCGCTGTTCGAGGGACTGTCGGAACTCAAGGGACCGGCCATGAAGCTGGCCCAGATCATGGCCCAGTGGGACGATCTGCTGCCCGCGGACCTGGCCGACGAACTGGCCCGCCTGCAGCGCCAGGCCGAGCCCATGCCCTGGGAGGACATCCGGCGCACCCTGGACGCCTGCTACGGCGACACCTCGACGTACTTCACCTCCATCGAGCCCCGGCCCTTCGCCAGCGCCTCCATGGGGCAGGTGCACCGGGCATGGACACCTACGGGCGAGACGGTGGTCCTCAAGGTACAGTACCCGGGGCTTGCCGAGGTGCTCGAGGACGATCTGCGTCAGGTACGGCGTCTGATGCGCCTGGGCCGTTGGCTGCGCATGCCGCAGGCGCGCCTGGACGCATTGTTCGAGGAACTGGCGGCCAGCCTGCGGGGAGAGCTGGACTATCGCGCCGAGGCCGAGGCACTGGCCCGCTATCGGGCCCGTTACGCACAACGCGACGACCTGGTGATTCCCGAGCCCTTGCCGGCGTTGTGCGGGCCCGGCGTGCTGGCCATGCGCCATGTGGCCGGTACGCCACTGCGCGAGCTGGAAGGCGCCGATGACGCCACGCGACAGCGCCTCGGCACGACGCTGGCCGATTGGCTCACCGAGGAACTCTTCACTCACGGGGAACTGCATGCCGACCCCCACGCCGGCAATTTCGCTGCCGATGCCGAGGGGCGGCTGGTGATCTACGACCTGGGTGCGGTGATCGAGGTGCCGGCGTCGCGGCTGAAGGCCATGATGCGCCTGCTCGAGGCGACACTTGCCGGCGACCCCATGGCCATGGACGACGCCGTGATGGCACTCGGCGGCCGGCAGGGTCAGGGAGCGCCCCTGGCGCTCTACCGCGAATCCGCCGAGGCAGTGGCGCCGTTGTTCCAACCCGGCCCGCAGGATTTCAGCGATGTGCGGGTGCACCGACGGCTGCGGGATCTGAGTCCCAGGGTATGGGCGGCCATGGATCGGCTCCAGCCACCGGCGGATACGCTGCTGTTGTCGCGAACCCTGAACGGCCATTACTGGAACCTGGTGCGTCTCGGCGCCCGCCTCGACATGGCGGAACGGGTACGGCCCTTGCTGGCATGGGCTTCAGGCTGATTTCAACGCCGCATGGGCGAGCGCAGTAGTTTGTAAACACCCTCTGAGCGGCTGCCAGCCCGGCACTCTACTGATAGACTATGCGGTTTTCCGATAGCGGTGGAGACGTCGATGCTGGCGGTATGGGTGGAACAGTTGCTGGGGTTCGCGTCCGGAGCACTCTCGGCGATTCGCGAGGATGAACGCTATCCGACGCTGATGGCCTGGGCGCGTCAAGAGGGACCCGAGCTGGTCGATGGCGACCTGGCGCTGGCCCAGGCGCTGGCGCCGGAGCTATGGTCGCAGACGCCTCTGGAGCGGCTGGACTTCGCCTGTGAACCCTTGGCCCGCCCGGGGCGCAATGAACCCTGCTGGTGCGATTCGGGCCGCAAGACCAAGCATTGTTGTGGTGCCGTCTCGCTGCCCGGCCACGTACCCACTCACCTGATGTGGATGCTCTCCCTGCGTGAGTGGAAGGGCGATACCCTCAAGGCCGCCCTGGCCAGTGGTCGTGCGCCGGCCCAGTCATTGCTCGAGGCCGGCCTGATCGCCGCCGAGTCCGGCCAGCGAGGCCGCGCCCAGCAGATCCTCGAGTCCCTGTTCGAGAATGCCGACTGGTCGCGGTTGCCCGAGCAGGCCGAGCCGGCCTTCGAGATCCTCGTCGATCTCTACCAGGAACGCGGTTTCCACCGCAAGCGCGAAGCCCTGCTCGACGCGGTGCTCGATCGCGGCCCCTTGTTTCTGCGTGGCGTCGCCCTGGAGCGGCTGTGCCTGCTGCACCTCGACAACGACGATCTGGACAGCGCCCGGGCGGCCTTCGTGCGTGCCCAGCAGACCCTGCCCGATTCGCCGACCCTGGCCTATATCGAGGCCATGTTGCTGCTGCACGAAGGCCACGAGGAGGAGGCCGCCGAGCGCTCCCGCTTCTGGTACCGCCGCCTGGCCCGCCAGGGAGACCTCGAACCCGAGCAGCTACAGTTCCTCGCCGACCTGGCGGAAAATCCCGGCGCCACCCTGGCCGAGCAGCTGCTCAATGCCGAGGCGGACCTGGCCGAACCGCTGGTGTCGCTGCAGGCCTTGCTCGAGGCATTGCCGGAGCCGCCGCAACTGGATATCCGTCACGAAGGCGACACCCTGACCTATCACAGCAGTGCCCGCGAGGACACCCAGTTCGCCGCCTTCCAGGCCGTCTTTCAGTCCCAGGTCGAGGGCGAGACGCTGATGGGCTTCGACTCGGACCCTTGGCCCCAGGCGGGCGATTGGCTGCCGGCTCTGTGCGCCCATCCCGAGTGGCTGGATTCGCCGGCCGTCGTGCAATCCCTGGCGCTGGCGCTGACCAGCCGCTTCGGAAGCCTGCCGTGGATGGCACCGAGCCTGTTCGAGCCCCTGGCGTGGCGCCTGGAACGCTGGCTGGCGCAGGTCGCCGAGGCCGGTGAAGCATCCCTGATCTGGGAAGCCGCCGACAACGCCGCCCTGCTGCGCGCCGGACTGGCGCTGGTGGTAGGCATGGAGCGCGGCGCTCGCCAGCACTCGCGAGAACTCGCCGAGACGCTCTTGACGCTGGACAATCAGGACAGCCTGGGGCTACGCGAGCTGGTGCTCGATCAGCTACTGCGGGAAGGACGTGACGACGAGGCCCTGGCATTGAGCGAACGCGCGGTTGAAGAGGATCAGGACGATACCAGTTCGCTGCTGGGCATGCTGATGGGGCGCGTCCTGGCGCTCTATCGGCTCGCTCGTCGCGACGAGGCAGGCCAGGCGCTGGCCCTGGCCCACCGGCACAACCCCTTCGTGCTGAATCTGCTGTGCACCGAATCGCCGCGGCCGGCCCCGTCCGCCAATGGCGAGGCGGCCCCCGGCTCGCGTGCCGAAGCCTGGCAGTACCGCACCCTGATGCGGGATCAATGGCGGGTCACCCCGGGAGCGCTGGAGTGGCTGTGTGCCCAGACCCCCGAGCGGAACACCTCGCGAGGCAAATGAGGTCAGGTCTCGTTGCCGGCCGGGCGCAGCAGCGTACCGCGGCTGATCCATAGCGCCAGGAGAATCGCCGGTAGACCCAGGGCCGAGGCCAGCAGGAAGAAGCCCGCGTAGCCCTGGACATCCACCACCAGCCCGCCGAAGCCGCTGAGGAACTTGCCCGGCAGGGTCATCAACGACGAGAAGAGCGCGTACTGGGTCGCCGTGTAGGCGCGCGAGGTCAGGCTCGACAGAAAGGCGATGAAGACCGCGCTGGCCAGCCCGTTGGAAAGATTGTCGCCGATGATGGTGGTGACCAGCATCGCCAGGTTGTCGCCGGTCGAGGCCAGGACCACGAACAACAGGTTGGTCAGCGCCGTGGCCGTCGCGCCGAACACCAGCAGTGGACCGATGCCGTAGCGCGCCACCAGCAGGCCGCCGAGGACGCCGCCGAGAATGCTCATGGCGATGCCGAAGACATTGGTCACGTTGGCGATGGTGGCCAGCGAGAAGCCCAGGTCGATATACAGCGGGTGGGCCATGGACGCCATGGCCAGGTCGCTGATGCGAAAGACCGCCACGAACAGCAGCAGCCAGAGCGCCTGGCGCCGGTATCGGGTGAAGAAGTCGGTGAACGGGCAGACGATGGCCCCGATGACCCAGGCCCCCAGGCGCCGCAGCCAGTCGGGACGCCCGCGGCTGACGCGCAGGAAGGCACGCACCCGGGGCTCGTGGATCAGTTGCGTGGAGAGCGACAGCCGCTCCGGCTCCGGGCGCAGCAGGACCGTCACGACACCGACCAGCACCAGCGCCGCCATGCACAGATAGGCAGCCTTCCAGGACACCAGCGACGCCACATAGAGCGCCCCCGCCCCGGCGGCGATCAATCCGCCGCGATAGCCGACGATATAGGTCGATGCCATGGCCGCCTGCATGTCGTCGGGCGCCGACTCGATGCGAAAGGCGTCGATGGCGATATCCTGGGTCGCCGAACCGAAGGCCACCAGCAGCGAGAACACCGCCACCATGGGCAGGTGCCCGACGGGATCGAGATGCGCCAGGCTCGCCAGGCCGAGGGCGATCATCGCCTGGGCCAGCAGCATCCAGCCCCGGCGCTGGCCGAACCACCGGGTCAGCCCAGGCAGTGCCAAGCGATCGACCACCGGCGCCCAGAAGAACTTGATCGAATAGAGGATGCCGATCCAGGCGAAGAAACCGATGGCCGCGACCTCGACGCCATCGCTGCGCAGCCAGGCGGTGAGGGTGGAGAACACCAGCAGGAAGGGCAGGCCCGCCGAGAAGCCGAGAAACAGCATGGTCAGCACCGGGGCCTTGAGATAGACCGCCAGGGCATCCCTCCAGCTACGGTGCGCGGTTGGTGTCGGCATGGCGCGTGCTCTCCTTGCGGCAGGCCTGGCCCGCCCCTCGCGGGGGAGGCCAACGATGTTAGAATGGCGGCCACGAACGTGGTCAGAGAAGACCCGTCCGCGGTGCGTGCCCGATTGTTGCAGAGCACCGGAGGTGATACCAGCCAGAACCCCAGGAGCGACATGAACGACGACAGCATGTGCCCGACGGAGAGCGACGATGCCGTGCCTCGCTGGTACGTCATCCAGTGCAAGGGCGGCGAGTCCTTCCGCGCCGTCGAACACCTCGGCAACCAGGGCTACGAGATCTTCCATCCGGTGCTGCAGGTCCAGAAGAAGCGCCGCGGCAAGCTCGCCTGGGCCGTCGAACCGTTGTTCCCGTACTACCTGTTCATCCGCCTCGACCGGCTGGACAGCAACTGGCGGCCGATCCGCTCCACCCGCGGTGTATTGAAGATCGTGACCTTCGGCATCGAGAGCAGCCCGGTGCCCGTGGACGACGAACTGGTCGAGTCGCTACGTGAACATGGCCGCCATGAGCCGGGCGAACCCGCCAACGTCTACTTCCGCGCGGGTGAACCGGTGGAGATCACCGAAGGGCCCTTCAAGGACCTCCAGGCGGTCTTCGACACCCACAAGGGCGAGGAGCGCGCCATCGTGCTGCTCAACATGCTGCACCAGCGGCAGCGCCTGGAGATGCCCGTCAGTCAACTGCGGCGCTGCGAATAGCCCCGGCGCTGCCATGCCACCTGATTCCCGATGACTTCCGACTTCCAGGAGACTGCGATGACCATCGCGCCACAACGGGTCGTGACCCTGCATTATGTCCTCAGCGACGCCGAAGGCCGAGTGCTCGACGACTCCCGTGCTCGATACAAGCCACTGGAATACCTGCATGGCCACGGCAACATCCTGGCCGGCCTCGAGGACGCCCTGGCGGAACGGGCAGTAGGCGACCAACCTAGCATCACCCTGTCGCCGGCTCAGGCCTACGGCGAGCGCGACGAAACCCTGGTGCGGGAAGTCGGCCGTGACGCCTTCCCGGTGAGCGACCTGGAACCCGGCATGCGCTTCCAGACTCCCGGCGACGACGGCCCCGAGATCGTCACCGTGCTGGAGACGCGTGACGACAGCGTGCTGATCGACACCAACCACCCGCTGGCAGGGCAATCGCTCACCTACCGGGTTGAAGTGCTCGATATCCGCGACGCCACCCGCGCCGAACTGGCCAAGGGGCACCCACTCCCGCCCGGCACCACCCCGGACGAAGTGGAAGACAAGAAAATGGTCTGAAGCCGCCGCCGTCCGCAGAAAAACGAGCCCTTATAAAATCACAAGGCGGGATGCCAACAGCATCCCGCCTTGTTTATTTTGCACTCTCGCAAAGGGGCATTTAGTCTGAATCCAAGAACGAAAGGCAACCAAGATTGCCAGCACAACGACAACATAATACGCAGCGACTACCGCGGGAAGAAGGGCAAAGTGCCATCGCACCGTGCAGGGTAGGTGGCGGTAGCGTGCCTGATACCCCTTCGCCTTACCCAGCCCGCCCAAGAATGCTCCGCCTGAAATATGCCCTCAACAGGCCATTGCACCTACCCATACCGCGACGCCATATTCAATTTTTTGAATATGTACAGTATTATTGGCACCAGCAAAACGCGCAAGCACGCGAATTCTGCATAGATTGCAGGGGTGAATATAAATGCTCTATAAATCAATATGTTAGATTCGCAATAGGGCGAAAAATAAGGTTGTTGAACGCGCACGCTCGTTCAAGTGAATAAACGAGCGTGCTAGTTAATACCTGTTGAACTAAACCGCTTCGCGGTAGCTGTCGTCGAATCCTGTCCTTCGCTTCATCGAACCACACTGTTCATTGACCCACGTGGGTCAATGAACAGGAGTGACGACGATGACTGCCTTGCGACAGGCGATGATCGAGGCCATGCGTCAGCATGGTTTTGCACAACGCACCCACAATACTTACCTGATGGTGATTACGGATCTGGCGCGCTATTTCCACCGTCCGCCAGACACCTTGAGCACCGACGACCTGCAACGCTTCTTCAACCATCTGGTCCAGGAACGCGGTTTGTCAGCCGCCAGTTGCCGCGTCTATCTGCACGGTGTGCGTTTCCTGTACCTGCAAGTGTTGCACTGGCCGTCGGTTGATGTGTCCCCCGTAGTGCCGAAGACACCGCAACGGATTCCGGAGCTGCTGACCCGCGACGAAGTCCGGCGGATCCTAGCCGGTTGCCACAACCCCAAGCATCGCCTCATGCTCGAACTGTGTTATGGCTGCGGACTGCGCGTGAGCGAGGTCTGCCACCTGCGGGTCAGCGACATCGATGGCCAGCGCGGTCAGCTGCGTGTGGCGCAGGGCAAGGGCGCAAAGGATCGCATGGTTCTGCTATCGGCGACCCTGCTCGATCGCTTGCGTAATTACTGGCGTGCCTACCGGCCGGAGACATGGCTATTCCCGAGTGCCCTGTTCCCGGATCGTGCGTTGCACCCGAGCGCACCGCAGAAGGCCTTTACCCAGGCCAAGCGGCAGGCCGGGGTCGAACGGGTCGGTGGCATCCACAGCCTGCGCCATGCCTACGCCACGCATGTCCTGGAACAGGGACTGCCCGTCCATCAGCTCCAGCGGCTGTTGGGCCACCGCAGCATCCAGTCGACGATGCGCTACCTGCATTGGCTGCCGGGTCATCAGGTGGCGAGTCAAGGACCCATCGATCTGGTGGCCGGCCTGGAGGTGGGCCATGACTGAGACCGCCACCCTCCAACAGGCCCTGACCCGCTTTCTCGACCCGGCCGGCCTGGATCGCCAGCGCCAACGCGTGTGCCACCACCTACTCGCCTGCCGCACCGAGGCGATGGGAGGGACGATCTTGCAGTGTACGGGCTGTGACCACACCCAGCCGCATTACTTTGGCTGTCGCGATCGTCACTGTCCGCAATGCCAGGGTCGTGCCATGGCGCAGTGGGCTGAGCGTCAGCAGGCGAACATCCTGCCGGTGCGCTACTACCACGTCGTGTTCACTCTGCCGCACAGCCTCAACGGCTGGGTCCAGCTTCACCCCGAGGTGATCTACCGACGGCTGTTCCAGAGCGCCTGGCAGACGCTGCGCACCTTTGGTCGTGACCCCAAGCGTCTCGGCGGTGAGATGGGCATGAGCGCTGTGCTTCACACCTGGGGCCAGAACTTGAGCCAGCATGTGCACCTGCACTGTCTGGTTCCCGGCGGTGCGCTGGGCGACGACGGCATCTGGCGCGAGGCGCGCAGCCACTACCTGTTTCCGGTCCGGGCCCTGTCGCGCCACTTTCGCGGGAACCTGGTGAGCGCTCTGCGCGAGGCCGCCACTTCAGGCGAACTCCACCGGGTTACCCGGCCGGGTGACGTCGATGACCAGCTCAACACGCTGATGGCCACCGAGTGGGTGGTCTACAGCAAGGACTGTCTCGAACACACCGACACGGTGGTGCGCTACCTGGCGCGTTACACGCGCCAGATCGCCATCAGCAATGCCCGTATCCTCGCCGTGGACGACCATCAGGTGACCCTATGCTACAAGGACTACCGCGACCGTGACCGGCGTAAACAGCTCGTCCTCGCAGGCGAGGAATTCGTGCGCCGCTTCCTGCTCCACGTTCTGCCCAAGGGACTGATGCGAGTTCGTCACTATGGCTTTTTGGCCAATCGCTGTCGACGACGACGTCTGGCAGAGATCCGCCGGGCGCTGGCGGTCGAGACGACACCGGAGGCCGATACTGCCGCTAACGACGCGGAGCCAACCTACACTTGCCGACACTGCGGGCAACCGACACTGAGAGTGATCGAGACCTTCATACCCCTGCGACCCAAACGTAGCCGACACCCCAGCCACAGGGAGCAACGCTATCGAGCATGAACTAACGTCCTACCCACACAACGGACTCGGCGATCCGGCCCGCTTGCGGGTCGCGGCGGTGCTCGTCCCGATGATGGATTTTGACCGGCAAGCGCGCTACGTTGGGGCAAACTGGGCCCGGAAGGTACTGGAATCATGGCCAATATCACTGCTCGAATGCGTCACAACAGATCCGTCTGCGCGCGATCTGCCGTCACAGGCCGAACACTGGCCAATACAATACCTATAGAAGCTGTGTAGCAGCCTGATGGGCGGCTTAGTCCAACAGGCATTTATACGCCATGCTCCGCACAGCGAAGAAATGCTGAACAGTTATATTTCGAGGTGCCGATGAAGTATGAGACAAGAGTTGTAGCCTTTATAGATATCCTTGGATTCAAGACTATTCTCGACGACACTATCGATAAAGATGGCTCAGATAATGAGCAAAGCATTGACCGATTGGTATCTGCGTATACAGCTATCAGGGACGTCTGGGATCTTGACGCGAAAGAGGACCTGCTTGGGTCTGATTCGCCGGAATCGAAGAAGGTCTCTATATTTTCCGATTCCATCGTGGTTTCGTTCAAGGCTGAAGAGCCCAGCGAGGTATTTTTCACGCTTCTTGAGATCAAGTGGCTAATCATGCGTCTCATATCCAGAAAGATATTGGTGAGAGGGGCCGTATCGATTGGAAAGTTTATACACAACGACCATTACCTATTTGGGCCGGCGCTGGTCGAAGCTTACACACTGGAATCCAAAGCTGCAATGTATCCTCGCGTTATTCTAGATAGTAGTGTCATCGAAGCTAGTGCAAAAGCCAAATCTCCGGATCACTCATCGAGTCAAGAGGCTAATTTTGTCAGATCACTTTTAGAACAAGACTCTGACGGGATGTATTACATTGACTATTTCTTTAAGGCACAATCAGAGCTGGATGATCCTCAGTACGATTTCCCTCAGTACATAGATAATTTAGGAGACGTCATACGTAAGGGGCTAATGGCTTCAAGTCATCATACTAAGGCAGATCTCAGGGTAAAATATTCCTGGATGCGAGAGCGATATAACAAGATGGTAGAGATAGTGACCAATAAAGATTCAATAAGTCGTTTGAGGTCTGAAGGCCTTGAAGAGTTGTCCGACTTTTATCAGGGGCTTAAGAAAATTAGCCCGGACAAATATAACAAGGCGTTCCAACGGACGCAGAAAAAACTGCGCCGTTGAACGGCGGCGTTATGCACTACAGATCAAGGTTTTAATTAATGCCAACAATAACAGAGTGTATATACAAATCTCAGGTGATAGATGTCGAACGAGCGCTAGAGATAAAGAAGTATTCACTAGAGTCTGAGAATTCAGATGCTGATTTCACTTGTATTGAATGTGGAGCTCCAGTTAGACCTCACCGTGACGGGGGACATGCCTCTGCCCATTTTGAGCATTTGGCAAGAAACCCTGAATGCTCGCTAAGTCATCGAGCGAAGGGTGCAAACGAACAAGGGGTGCTAGAGCCTGTTGAATCGATTAATGAAGCTCAAGTCAACGCCCAAGCCTTTTCTGGTGTTGGGAAGGCAGCTAAAACAGTAGCAAACGAAAATTTTAATCGTTTTTTCCACTGGTATTATTTCCCTGAGTTGGATCTATTTGCGCCGAGCAAATTTATTGGATACAAGAACACCAATCTTGATAATTACAAAGGAAAAGGAACGGGAACTGAAACTCAAAGAGTCCTTGGTCAATGGTTTTCCAAAGTTGAAGCAGGCACAGAGAGTCATAAAGAGCTATCTCGAAAGCTAACTGACTTCGCCGAAAGCATCGACAAAACTATAAGTAAGAAAACGTTTGAAGGAACAGGGGGAGTCTACATCCTTTCTGGTGAATATGCGGACCAGGACTTTCCTGATGAAATTACGAAGAGTTCCTTTAAAGAGGGTGCAACCAAGCAAGTTAGGGTCAATGCTTATGAGCGAAGCAATCAAGCACGTGCGGAATGTATTGAATATTATGGAGCAAAATGTTGCGTCTGTGATTTTGAATTCCAGTCCCTCTATGGCAAGGAATTAGGCGCTGGTTTCATTCATGTACATCATTTGGTCGACATTTCGCAAATTGGCAAAGAGTACGAGGTAGACCCAATCGCTGACCTCAGACCTGTTTGTCCCAATTGCCACGCGATGCTCCATAAAAGAAAACCGGCCATGCACCCTGAAGAACTCCGTAAAATTGTCAAAGAAGGTGCATAACCAATGGCGTCAGTCGGACCTGGACTTCCCCCACTCTAGTGGACACGCATCGATAACTCCCCAGCAGGAGAGAACCGATGCCCGAGATGATCACGGGGAAGAAAACACAGCGCTATAGCACCGAGTTCAAAGTCAAAGCGGTGGAGTGGAGCCATCAGGCCCACCGGAGCGTCCAGGGGGTGGCTGAAGCACTGGATATCCACCCCTTCATGCTGTCACGCTGGCGAAAGGAATATCGCGAAGGAAAATTCGCCATGAAACGAGTCAGGAAGGCACCAGCTGAGGCCAAGCAGAAGGTCCAGGAGCAGGATGAAGTTGCTCGCCTGAAACGCCGCGTATCGGAGCTTCAGGAGGAGAACGACATCCTAAAAAAGTTTCAACGCTTTCAGGCCGAGGGACGACGGAAGCGTTCCGGTTTGTCTGGAAGCACAGACAAGAATACAACGTAAAGCTCCTGTGCAAGTACTTGAGCGTTTCCCGGTCAGGCTATTACGCCTGGGTCAATCGTAAGCCAAGCCCTAGGGCTGTCGAACGGGCAGATCTGGTCTTCAGGACCCGGAAGGTCTATGACGAGAGCAGAGGGCGGTATGGGAGTCCTAGGGTGTATCAGGCGCTACGCCGTGAGGGCGTTCAGGTGGGCGAAAACCGCGTGGCGAGGATCATGCAGGAGTGGGGCATGAAGGCACGTGTCACTCGAGTCTACCGGCGTTTGGCACGCAGACGTCATGAATTGAAGGCATTGCCCAATTACCGGCTGGCTGCACCAGCGCCAACAGGTGTCAACCAGCAGTGGAGCAGTGATGTTACCTACATCAAATTAGGCACAAAATACGTGTTCTTGGCCGTTGTGCTGGACCTCTATTCTCGCCGAGTCATCCATTGGCGACTCGGTAAGAGCCTAACTGCTGACTTCTCTAAAGCGACGCTCAGAGAGGCCTTCAAGCGGCGTCATCCGTCACCAGGCTTACTGCTCCACACGGATCGTGGGATCGAGTATAGGGCAAACAAAATGCAGCGGCTTCTGAATCAACATCAAGTGCGACACAGCATGAATCGGCCTGGGCAATGTACTGACAATGCGGAAGTGGAATCCTTTTTTAAGACCCTGAAGGGAGAGTTGCTACACGCAACTAGCTTCACTGCGATGTGCCAGCTACGAAGCCAAATCAGGCACTATATTGATGGCTTCTATAATAGCCATCGTCTTCACAGTGGCCTTGGTTACCGGAGCCCGATAGAATTCGAAGGGATTAGCTGATGGCGCGTGTCCATTTTTTTGGGGGAACACCAGCCCTGCGGGCTCGGCCGTTGTCGCGGGCGTTAACCTTCATAGAGGTCGGGATTGGATATCCAAATTAGCAACGAAAGCATCAATGATGCAGCTCGGATACATGAAGTGATAGCGCAGGCGTTCTTGAATGCTCTCCATACAGATCATACAGAACAGTTTATTGTTGATGCTCTTCGTCGCGCGGGAGCGCTAACGATCTCTCGGGTTGCTAAAGTTGACGGAAAGATTATTGGTTATGTTGCGATTTCGCCTGTCACTCTATCAAGTGGCACAACCGGCTGGTTTGGCCTTGGCCCGGTATCTGTTCTTCCGGAGTTTCAAGGGTGCGGCGTGGGGTCTAAGCTAGTTAAAAGCTCTCTTTCTTCTCTTGAAGCAATGGGTGCATCTGGCTGTGTAGTACTTGGTGATCCTGGCTATTATAGTCGTTTCGGTTTCAAGGCTGTAGATGGGCTTTTTTATCCCGGTGTACCTGCTGAGTATTTTCAGGCGTTGTCGTTTTCCGGCGAGGTCCCGAAAGGGAATGTATCGTACCATGAGGCATTCTCAGCTAAGGGTTAATAAGGCCAAGAAAGCCGACGACTTTTTCGTTGAGGCTTCGCCTTCACTACAATGTTTCACGTGTTAGCGGCGTTAGGGATACGTACATGAAAGCTGAGTTTCGCCAAGCCATGGATAAGGGCTTTGCCAGCCAACTGACCCGTAAGAATATGGAGCCTTACTATAGGGAGCTTGGGATCGCCTGGGATCAGAGGTTATTCAACAGGAACTGGGGAGAGTTTGATAACTACGAAATTCTCGTTAATTCCGTCCCTGTTGGCATACTTCGCCTCAGTCATGATCACCTGTCTTACTATATTCGTGACCTCCAGATTGATCGTCGCTGGCAGTGTAATGGGTTGGGTGAAAAGGCGATCGAATATTCAGTTGAAATTGCCCGTCACGCGGAGGTTGAGCTCCTTAGGCTTCGTGTTTTCTGTATGAATCCGGCGGTATCATTATACGAGCGTATGGGGTTTAAAATTCTGAAAACTGAAGACGATATGCACTACATGGAGAGGGAGGTTCTCTATAAATGAGCTCCATGCGAATGGCATTTCTCGGCTTCACCACAGTAAATCCATCGGTGCCGTTTCGGCGTTATGTCTTTGGGTAATATGCGATGCCTAAGATGAACTTGATTGTGATAAGAGTTTCAGACCTGGAAAGGTCGCGTCTTTGGTACGAACGTCTCGGTCTGGAGTTTTCTGAAGATCAGCATGGCGAAGGACCCGTTCATTACGCAGCGGTGGAGACCAATTTGGTTTTCGAGCTATATCCAGAATCGACATCCAACCCTGTAACATCGTCTGTAAGGCTGGGGTTCTGCGTGAAAAATGTGCGCGAGATTGTCGATATCCAGGTTTCATCTGACTCGGTAGTGGTAGAACCTGCTATGAGGTCTGGCCGATTCAGTGCAGTTCTGGTTGATCCGGACGGTATCAAAGTGGAGATTAGCGAAGTCCAGGAATGACTCTAAACTCGGCGTGACAGGGTTTCGCACCTCTGAATTCGATACGGTAGGTAATGTTTATGTTTCTTTAATAACATGTAATGAATATTCAAAGGGGAGAGGTAGCATGGATGGTATGGGACTTGTTTTTGGCGTTATGGGAATGTCGATGGGAGTTTTAGGCTTTGTTTTTGGCATCGTTTCATTTTCTAGAATTGCTAAGCTGGAAAAGAAGATGGAGGAAGATGGGCTCTTGGGTAAAGGGGGGTAAGCCAAGCTAGGTCGTGGTAAATAAGCAGTCCTGTACTGCTTGGGGCCGTAATATTATCGGGAGGGAGGCTCATGATCTTCAAGCACTCAGTTGATTCGTGAAAAGCCGCTCAAGCATGTTTCTGGCCGATCGGACGCCTACCGGACGTATCTTGCGGACCGCCGTATTGGCTGGGTTTGATGAATGCCCTCAGTCTTGAAAGGAGTCATCGGTGTTTAAGGTGAAAGCAACTCAACATGTTCTGGCGGTCAAGGATCATGAAAAGGCCGAGAGCTACTTTATCGACAAGCTTGGGTTTTCCGTCCGCTTCCGGGTGGATGGCTGGTCGTTTCTGAGCCTCGGTGACTTTCATGTCATGGTAGGCCATTGCCCGGATGAACTGATGGCTCGTGATACGCATGAGCATTCGTACTTTGCCTATGTGAACTGTGAGGGCATTGACGAACTGTACCGTGACTATCAGGCACGTGGCGTAGAGGTTTTTCAGCCAATATCTGATAAGCCTTGGGGCTTGCGTGAGTTTGGTGTGGCGACTCCAGAGGGTCATCGCATCATGTTCGGTGAAGAGATTGATCCATTAGTGAACTCGTGACCAGGTCGTGTACCGGCTTTCCAAGTCATCATCTCATTACATTTTTGGTAGTGCTGCACCATTCAGCCATCAATTGATAAGGAAATAAATCCATGTCGCTGACGAAATTGCTTGTTCCAACCTATACGCAAATGCTTGGGGCGCTCTCGAGCTGGCTGAAGAAGGCACAGGAACAAATGCCGGAAGCCGATGCGGAAGCGCTGTTATCCGCACGCCTCGCGCCAGACATGTTTCCTCTTTCGACTCAGGTTCGGTTTGCTTGCGTGCAGGCTCAAGAGGGGATATTTCGGCTTCAGGGAAAGCCGTTCCCAAAGACGGTTGATGAGCTTCTCGAAGAAGGACGAAATGCTGACGAGAGGCCTGGTTCGCTTGCAGATGCTGAGGCCCGGATTGATGAAACGCTCGCGTTACTGGACGATCTTGCTCCCGATGCCCTGGATGAAGAGGCGGATACGCCTATTGAGCATAAGCTTCCGAACGGTATGATTCTGGACCTGACCGCCGAGCAGTATGCCCGCGACTGGTCATTGGCCCAGTTTTATTTCCACATCATGACCGCCTATTCAATATTGCGCAGCGAAAAGGTAGCGCTTGGGAAGGCTGACTATGTAGCGCACATGTTCCCGTATATTCGTCCTGAAACCTTGCCTAAGGGTTAACAGAAAACCAGTCGTAACTGTCAGCCTTGTGCAGTGAGGAACCGATATGAGTATAAGTGTTGAGCCGGCGCTGGACAGGCACTTGGCTGAAGTCTTGGCGCATGTGCGTGCATATCATCAGTACGAAGACATACGTTTATCCGACGAGCAGCGCGTATCTGCGATTCGGCAATTGCTCGGGCCAAGTCAAGTTGGCCGAATCTTTTTGATCCACCATGGAGCCGTGATGGTCGGATACATTGCAGTCTGTTTCGGATTTTCAATTGAATTTGAAGGGCGGGAAGCATCTATCGACGAGATGTATATCGCGCCAGCGTATCGTAAAAAAGGCTACGGGCGAGAGGCTTTGGGGCTGCTTGAATCAGCGATGAGAGGGATGAATGTCCGGGCTTTACATCTGGAGGTCGCCCGTGACAACGAGAAGGCGCAGCAACTGTATCACGCAGCCGGGTTCGAGCTTCGTGAAAAGTACTGCCTCATGTCTTCCGTTTTGGTCGAGCCTGAAGCACAACAAGGTGCTCCAGAGGGACCGTCGTAGCTTTCATTCCCACGGCTCGCATACTCACGTCGCCGATCCCATGGTCTGGGAACTGTTCCAGGCCCTTCGGCGGCTTTGCGTTCGCATTGCAGAGTCCCGTGTCACGCAGGATGACACGGTGCTACGCCAGGAAGCTGCTCTTCTCGAGTGTCACCCGGTCCCGAGACCTCGGTAGTCTCTGAGCTCTAGCATGGCAACGTTTTCAGCCGGCGGCAGGCCTGTCTGTCCGGAAAGCGGTCGACGATATGTCGTAAGGGCATTGGGTGACGGTGCGTGTGAGGCATGTCGGCCTCGCCAATGCCATGAAGGCACAGTATCCTGTGCGGCCGATTACACCAGAGATGTCGCCATGTCGTTACCACCTTGCCCTCAGTGCCAGTCCGAGTTCGTGTACCAGGATCAGCGTCATCTCGTGTGCCCCGAGTGTGCACACGAGTGGAACCCTGCCGAGGTGGAGGTCGAAGACGTCGTGGCGGTCAAGGATGCCAATGGGACGCTCCTGTCCGAAGGTGACAAGGTCACGCTGGTCAAGGACCTCAAGGTCAAGAGCAGCTCGCAGGTCATGAAGATTGGCACCCGGGCCTTTATCCGGCGTATCAAGGACAGCAAGGATCACCAGTTGGACTGCAAGGTCGATGGGGCGGGTGACATGATGGTGACCGCCAGTTTCGTCAAGAAGGCCTGAATAGCGGTCAATAAAAACCCCGCCAGGCTCGAGTGTTGCTCGAGGCTTGGCGGGGCTTTTTTATGGTGCATCGCAGGGTTGCGTGCGATGTGCTGGATCAGCCGCCGATCTTCTCGCGCAGGAAGTTGATGACGTCGTCGATGGGGATCATGGTGACGTCGCTGTCGCGGCGGCCCTTGTACTCGAGTTCGCCCTTGTCGAGGGCACGGTCGCCGATGACGATGCGGTGGGGGATGCCCATCAGTTCCTGGTCGGCGAAGCGCACGCCGGGGCGCAGGTCGCGGTCGTCGATCAGGACGTCGAGGCCGGCGTCGGAGAGGGCCTGGTAGAGGCGTTCGCTCTCGTCGCGTACGCGCTGCGACTTGTGGGCGTTCATCGGCACCAGGGCGACGTTGAAGGGCGCGATGGCGTCGGGCCAGATGATGCCGGCGTCGTCGTGGTTCTGCTCGATGGCGGCGGCGACGACCCGGGTCACGCCGATGCCGTAGCAGCCCATCAGCAGAGGCACGGCCTGGCCGTTGTCGTCGAGCACGGTGGCGTTCATCGCCGTGGAGTACTTGGTGCCGAGCTGGAAGACGTGGCCGACCTCGATGCCGCGGGCGATGGAAAGCGTGCCCTGGCCGTCCGGCGAGGGGTCGCCCTCGACCACGTTGCGCAGGTCGGCGACCTTGGGCAGGGCGACGTCGCGCTCCCAGTTGATGCCGAAGTAGTGCTTGCCGTCGACGTTGGCGCCGGCGCCGAAGTCGCTCATCAGCGCCACGCTGCGGTCGATGATCAGCGGCATCTCCAGGTTCACCGGACCGAGCGAGCCGGGGCCGGCGCCTACCACCGCGCGAATCTCTTCCTCGCTGGCCATGGTCAGGGGAGCGGCAACCTCGGGCAGGTTCTCGGCCTTGACCTCGTTGAGCTCGTGATCGCCGCGTACCAGCAGGGCGACCAATCCACCCTCGGTGCCGTGCACCATCAGCGTCTTGATGGTCTTTTCGATGGGCAGGCCGTGCTGCTCGACCAGGGTGGCGATGGTGCGCGCATTCGGGGTGTCGACCAGTCGCAGTTCTTCCTGGGGGGCCGCACGCTCGGGTGTCTCGCCCAGGGGAGCGGGCAGTGCCTCGGCCTTCTCGATGTTGGCGGCGTAGTCGGAGGAGGTGGAGAAGATGACCGCATCCTCGCCGGAGTCCGCCAGCACCTGGAATTCGTGGGAGCCGCTGCCGCCGATATCGCCGTTGTCGGCCTCCACGGCACGGAAGTCCAGCCCGAGGCGCGTGAAGATGCGCACATAGGCGTCGTACATGGCGTCATAGGAACGCTGCAGGCCGGCCTGGTCGACATCGAAGGAGTAGGCGTCCTTCATGATGAACTCACGGGCACGCATCACCCCGAAGCGCGGGCGGGTCTCATCGCGGAACTTGGTCTGGATCTGGTAGAAGTTGGACGGCACCTGCTTGTAGGACCGCAACTCGTTGCGCACCAGGTCGGTGATGACTTCCTCGTGGGTCGGGCCGTAGCAGAAGTCGCGGTCGTGGCGGTCGCGGATACGCAGCAGCAGGTCGCCGTACTGGTCCCAGCGGCCGGATTCCTGCCAGAGCTCCGCCGGCTGGATCGCGGGCATCAGGACTTCCTGGGCGCCGGCGCGATCCATCTCTTCGCGGACGATGTTCTCGACCTTGCGGAGCGTGCGCAGCCCCAGAGGCAGCCAGGTATAGAGTCCCGAGTTGAGGCGGCGGATCATGCCGGCGCGCAGCATCAGCTGATGGCTGACGATGTCGGCGTCGGCGGGGGTTTCCTTCAGGGTGGCTATCAGAAGTTGACTGGCGCGCATGGGTCCTGGGTCACCTCGAGTCTGGGGCTTGTCGTGAGCATGAATGAAGCCGCGCAAGGCGGGATATCATGGCATTGTACGGTGTGGCGGGTTAAGCGGCAAAAGCTCGGACTTAGCTCAACCGGCGCTCGTCGACTTTTTAGATAATGATTAGTGTACGCCTGACTCGAGTCGCTCGAGCTGACGCGTCCAGTCGGCGTGGTTGTCGACCTGGCCGCGCTCGCGAAGGGCGGCGATGGCGCCGAGGTCGAGCGTGGCGAATTGCCAGCCCGGGGTGGCGTCGGTGCTCTTCACCAGGATGCCGTCCGGTGGGAAGCCGCGGTCGCAAGGCGTGTAGACGGCGGCATGGCCGATGTTGATATCCACCGCCGGTGACCACAATGCCTCGCCCACGGTGGGCGAGTGGATCACTGCCACCTGCTGTTCGATGGCCCGGGCCTGGGCGCTGAGCCTGACGCGCTGGTAGCCGGCCTGGGTGTCGGTGCAGCTGGGCACCAGCAGCAGGTCGGCCCCGGCCTCGATCTGCGCCCGCGCGAGCAGCGGGAACTCGCTGTCGTAGCAGATCAGGACACCGAGACGTCCCGCCGGGGTGTCGAATACGCGCAGGCCTTCGCCCGGCGAGATACCCCATTCATTGGCTTCGAACCGCGTCATCAACTGCTTGTCCTGACAGTCGGCGCCGCCGTCGGGAGTGAACAGCCAGGCGCGATTGACGAAACAGCCGTCCTCGCGTTGCCAGGGCAGGGAGGGGGCAAGCAGGGTCACGCCATGGGCGAGGGCGAGTTGCCGCCAGGTGTCGTGGAAGGCCTCGCGCCAGGGCTGCAGGCCGTGCAACTGGGCCTGGAGGTCGTCGCGCTCGGCGTCGGGCAGCAAGGAGGTCAGCTCCATGCCGCCGTATTCCGGAAACACCAGCAGCTCGGCGCCCCGGCTCGCGGCGTCATGCACCCAGCGGGCGGCCTTGGCGCGGAAGGCCGCGATATCATCGAAGGCCTCGATGGGGTACTGAGCCGTGGCCACGCGGAGGATGGCATCGCTCATGCCGGGGTCTCTCTGAGCCAGAACACCATGGGCTTGTCGGTCTCCTCGGTGTCGTCGAGGTCCTTCCAGGCGAAGGTCGTGGCGAGTTCGGGCATCCGTCGGTAGCCCCGACCCTGCCAGAAGTCGTGCAGGGGGCGATAATCGGCCGGACGACGCGGGTGGTCATCCGGTCGCTCCACGGCGCAGAAGGCGACGAGAGCGAAGCCGGCCGCGGCGGCGTGTCGTTCCCGGGCATCCATGAAGGCATGGCCGAGCCCGGTGCCGCGATAGTCGGGCAGCAGGACCGACTCGCCATAGTAGAAGACGTCCTCGACCCGGTAGCCGGCCCGCTCGAAGGGCGCGCGGAACTCCTCCAACTCATCGGCCAGGGGCTGGGCGGTGGAGGCGCCGACCAGGCGTTCGCCGTCCAGGGCCAGCACGAAGAGGCTGCGCGGGTTGTCAGCGTAGCGCTTGAGATAGTCGGCTTCGTAGGCCGGGTCGCCATCATACAGGTAGGGGTAGTCGCGGAAGACGCGGATGCGCAGGCTCGCGAGATCTTCCAGGTAAGGGACAATGTCCGTCCCTTGGCATGTCGTCAGTCGTGGTGTTGGCATGGCATTTCTCGTCGACGATGTCGGGTATCGCTCGGACGGCGCGTCAGCGCTGCTTTGCTGTCATGACCCTATCAGGCCGGCGCCGGGCTGCCCATCGCCGCGACGACGTCTCCTGCCGAGCCGGCGACATTCGTCAGGCTCGGCGGCGCAGTACCCAGAGGGTGACGAGGCCGCCCACCAGGCCCCAGAAGGCGGCGCCGATGCCGGCCAGCGCGATGCCCGAGGCGGTGATGAGGAAGGTGACCAGGGCGGCATCGCGATGCTCGGGATCCCCCAGGGCGTCGGCCAGGCCCCCGCCGAGGGTCGGCAGCAGGGCGAGTCCGGCCACGGCCATCACCAGTTCGGCCGGGAAGGCGGCGAACAGCGAGGTGACGGTGGCGCCGAACAGGCCGAGCAACAGATAGAAGCCGCCGGCGGCGATCCCGGCAGTATAACGGCGCGCGGGATCGGCATGGGCCTCGGGCCCCTGGCAGACCGCCGCGCTGATCGCCGCCAGGTTGAGCGCGAAGCCGCCGAACGGGGCCAGTGCCAGGGTGGTGACACCGGTACCGCCGATCAACGGCGAGATCGGCGGGGCATAGCCGGCGGCGCGGATGGCGGCGATGCCGGGCAGGTTCTGGGAGGCCATGGTGACCACGAACAGCGGCACGCCCACGCCGATTATCGCGGAGAGCGAAAAGCTCGGCATGATGAAGTCCGGGCTGGCCAGGGCGGGCGTGACCTCGCCCAGATGCAGCGAACCCTCGAACAGTGCCATGGCGATGCCGACGGCCAGCACCATCGGGATGGCGTAGCGCGGCCAGAAGCGCTTGCCCGCGAGATAGGCGAGACACATTGCCAGAGGCAGAATCAGGTCGTGCTCCATGGCCATGAACAGGTCGAGCCCGAAGCGCAGCAGCACGCCGGCCAGCAGTGCCGAGGCCAGGGCGCGGGGCAGGCGATGCATCAGGCGTTCGAACAGGCCGGTCACGCCGCACAGGGTGATCAACAGTGCCGAGAACAGGAAGGCGCCGATGGCGTCGCTCATGGCCACGCCGGGCAGGCTGGTGGCCAGCAGGGCCGCGCCGGGCGTCGACCAGGCGGTGAGCAGCGGCATGCGGTAGCGCCACGAGAAGACGATGGTGGTCAGCCCCGAGCCGATGCCCAGCGCCCACATCCAGGAGCCGATCTGCGCCTGGCTGGCCCCGGCCGCCTCGGCGGCCTGGAAGATGATCACCGCCGAGCTGGTATAGCCGATCAGCACGGCGATGAACCCCGCCGTCAGGGTGGAAAGCGTGATGTCGCCGAGCGGTGCAAGCCGGCTTGTCGAGTGAGGGCTGGGCATGGTTCGAGGCTCTCATGGATGGATGTGCGTTATAGCGCACGTCCTGGACGAGTTCGGCAAGATAGCATCGTGCGTTATCGCGTACAATCCGAGCGACGAGTGGCGGGCCGAGACGTATGAGGGGTGGAATCGAATGGACGATATTGGCCGACATATTGCGGCGACGCTGCGGTTGCTGCGTCAGCAGCAGGGCTGGAGCCTGGATCGTACCGCGCGGGAGACCGGCGTCAGCAAGGCCATGCTGGGACAGATCGAGCGCGGCGAATCCAGCCCCACGGTGGCCACGCTGTGGAAGCTCGCCAGCGGGTTTCGGGTGTCCTTTTCCAGTCTGCTGGTCGGTGGCGCAGCGGCCTCGGAAAGAGTGCGTCATGGCGCCGAGGCGGCCTGGGGGGAAGACGCCGCCGGCATGCAGGTGGAGCCGCTGTTCCCCTTCGATCCGTTACTCAGTTTCGAGCTGTTCGTGATCACCTTGGCGCCGGGGGCGGTCAGCGAGTCGGCCCCCCATGCGCCGGGGGTGGTGGAACACCTGGTGGTGATCGAAGGCGAGCTCGATATGCGCCTGGACGACGACTGGCAGCGGCTGGCGCCGGGCGAGGGGCTGCGCTTCGCGGCCGACCGCCCCCACGCCTATCGCAATGCTGCCGCGACACCGACCCGCTTTCACAACGTGATTCACTATCCGCGCGACAGCGACCCTCTCACGGATTGACGTCGTTCATCCGTGTCGGCGTGTCCAGTCGTTCGAGGGCCTCGGGGCGATAGGTCGCCAGCAGCGCCCAGAGTCGCGCGGCGCTCTCGACGTCCGGCAGCCCCCGGTAGTCGGCCGGACGAAAGTGCATCTGGAAGGCGCGCAACACGTCGCGGGTGCGCTCGTCGAGTCTTCCGCTCGGGGCGAGCGCATAGCCCCATTCGGCCAGCGCCGCCTGCAGGGTTGCCAGGTCGGGCGGTCGCTCGGCGAAACGGCGGCGATAATGCGCCACCTTGTCGGCATCGGGCCAGGCGCCGATGCCTGCCTCGTGCAGCCGCTGCCAGGGAAAGGCCGGGCCGGGGTCGATCTTGCGTTCGGGGGCGATGTCGGCATGGCCGAGGATATTCTCGGGCGCGATGTCGTGTCGCTCGACGATGTCGCGGAGCAGGGCGATCAGTGTCTCGACCTGGGCGTCGGGATAGGGCGCCCAGCGTGGCGGCTCGGCGTCCTTGTCTGCCAGCCGGCGGGACAGAGTGGCGGCATCGAGTTCGGGGCCGTCATTGACGATCTCGATGCCGATGGAGGTGGCGTTGAGGCCGCTCTGCCCGCGCCAGCGACTGGCACCGGCATGCCAGGCCCGGCGCGACTCGTCGACCAGCTGATAGACGCGACGCTCGCCGCGTGGTGATGGCACCGGCAGCAGGTAGTGGCTGCTGACCCTGGGGCCGGTCAGGATGGCCAGGGAGTTGGGCGCGTTCTCGTCGGTATAGTGCAGGATGAGCTGCTGCACCCGGCTGTCATGGGCGCGGGCCGGGTAGTCGTGATCGAGCCGGTAGCCGGGATCCGGCGTGCCGGACCCGCTGCAGGCCGTCAGCAGAGCGGTCGACAGCAGAATGCTCGACACCAACAGGGACCACCGCAGGAGGCCGGAAAGGCGTCGCAGGCTCATGGGTCAGCCGCCCCACAGCAGCGAGCGCACCAGCAACCCGAGGATCAGGGTCGTGGCGATGCTCAGCAGGGTGCCCAGTAGCACGTATTCGGTGAGCTTGCGGTCCTTGCGCTCGCGCAGGTCGCCATAACGCAGTACCGATTTGGCGGTGAGCAGAAAGCCCACGGCGGCGAGTTCGTCCTGCAACACCAGGGTCAGTACCAGCAGGCGTTCGAGCATGCCGATGCGGGCACCGGCGGCCACCAGGGTGCCGGGGTCGATGACGTCTTGGCTCCAGGGGCGCAGGGCCAGCGCGATGGCCAGCGACATGGGGCGGGTGACCAGCAGGTAGGACACCGCCAGGCCCAGGGTCTCGGGTCGGGTGAGCCACGCCAGCGCCATCGTCAGCGGGGCCGCGCCATCGACCCAGACCAGCCACAGGCCGAGCAGCACCAGCAGGTGGAGGGCCTGGTCGAGCAGGAACCAGTGCAGCTTGCCGGGGTCCAGGTGCGACTTGCCCAGATCGATCAGCCAGTGGCTAACCGCGACCAGCAGGGCGCCGGCCAGGGTGAAGGCGATGCTGGCCCCGGCCAGCAGCAGGACCAGCAGAACCAGTACGCCATGCAGGCCGGCATGCAGGTAGAGCGCCGCCGAGCGTGCCTTGCGATCCTGGCGCGATTCCACCCAGCGGCGAGGCTGGAGCAGAAAGTCGCCGGCCAGATGCACCAGCACCAGGCCGAGCAGGGTAGCGACGGTCGCGGCAGTCATGATGACGGGCCCTCCTTGGCCAGGCGTGAACGGAAGAAAGCCAGGGTATCGGCCAGCAGCGCCCAGCGCGCGGTGCGCAGACGCTTGTGGACGCTGGGCTGGCGGATGCCCAGGCGCTCGGCCAGCGCCTGCTGGGACTCATCGTGCCAGAGTCGCAGGTGGGCGATCTCGGCGGCGTGCCGGGACCAGCCATCGATCAGTTCATCGACGTAGCGGATCAGCAGGGCGAGGCCGGCATCTTCGGGTGCGTCGACCAGTGCCAGGGCGAGATGGGCTTCGTCGTCGAGGGCGTCGAGGCCCTGGCCCGAGGCCACGAAGACCGGTCCGTCGGCGGCGGCCAGCGGCGTATCGGGCTGCCAGGCATCGGCGCCGACCGCGACGGCCACGCGGGCGTCCCAGCGTTGGGTCTTGCCGTGCATGACCAGGGCCGCGCGCAGTGCCACGGCGGCGTCCAGGGCCGCTTCGGCGGCCGGCATGGCAAGCTGGAAGCCGTCGCCGCGAAAGCGTTCGTAGCGGCCGCCATGATGCGAGGCCAGGTGCTCGAGGGTATCGTCGAGCACGCCATGCAGGCGCCGACTGTCGGCGATGCGGCGTGAGTCGATGATATCGCCCGTGAGGACGGCGATGCGTTGGGGCATGATGGGATTCCGAAACCTGTGGACCTGGCGATCAAGTCGATCATCGTGCCGCGATTGACCCGGCATGCAAGCTTGCCGGGGTGATGTCATGCCTACAGTATAGCCGGAAAACGCTATTTTTCCATTTTATAACCATTAAGGGCTATATTTTTTATTTATAGCCTATAGGGGCTATTGCTTACCGGGCCAGCTCCGTCATGGCGTCTTCCAGCCCTCCCAGCGTCATGGGGTACATGCGGTCGTCGATGGCTTCGCGGATCAACTGGGTGGAGTGGGTGAACTCCCAGAAGCGCCGAGGCATGGGGTTGAGCCAGACGAGCCTGGGAAAGGCGTGGGTCAGCCGTGAGAGCCATACCGCGCCGGCCTCGTCGTTGAAATGCTCGACACTGCCGCCCGGATGGGTGATCTCGTAGGGCGACATGGCGGCGTCACCGACGACCACTACCTGATAGTCGGCGCCATAGGTGTGCAGTACGTCCATGGTCGGGATGCGCTCGTCATGGCGCCGGGCCTGGTACGTGGAATTGCTGCGCCACAGGCCCTCGTAGGGGCAGTTGTGGAAATAGAAGTGCTCGAGGTGCTTGAACTCGGCGCGCGCGGCGGAGAAGAGGGTCTCGCAGGTACGAATGTGGTCGTCCATGGAGCCGCCGACGTCGAGCAGCAGCAGGACCTTCACGGCGTTGCGGCGCTCGGGGCGCATCCGGACGTTGAGCAGGCCGGCGTCCCGGGCGGTATCGCGGATGGTGGCGTCGACGTCGAATTCCTCCGCCGCGCCCTGGCGGGCGAAGCGCCGCAGTCGGCGCAAGGCCATCTTGATGTTGCGCGTGCCCAGCTCGCGGTCGTTGTCGTAGTCGCGAAAGTGCCGCTCGTCCCAGACCTTCGTTGCTCGGCGATGACGCGAGCCATCCTGGCCGATACGAATGCCCTCGGGGTTGTAGCCATAGGCGCCGAAGGGGCTGGTGCCACCGGTGCCGATCCACTTGTTGCCGCCCGCGTGTCGCTCTTGCTGCTCCTCCAGGCGTTTCTTGAAGGTGTCGATCAGCGCTTCCAGGCCACCCAGGGACGCGATCTTCGCTTTCTCCTCGTCGGAGAGCTGCTTTTCGAACTCGCGGCGCAGCCAGTCATCGGGAATCAGTGCCTCGATGCCCGATGCCAGGTCCTCAATGCCTTCGTACCAGGCGGAAAACGCCCGATCGAAGCGATCGAAATGGCGCTCATCCTTGATCAGCACGGTGCGGGCGAGATGATAGAAGTCCTGAAGGTCGGCGAAGACCACGCCTTGCTCGACCGCCGCATGCAGGTCGAGCAGCTCGCGCAGCGATACCGGCACCTCGAAGCGCCGCAGGGTCTCGAACAGGCCGATGAACATGGCGGATCAGCGTCCTTGCCGGCGCATCATGAAGGCCAGCCGTTCCAGTAGCTGGGTATCCTGCTCGTTCTTGACCAGGGCGCCGGCCAGCGGGGGAAGGGCGCGTGCGGGGTCGCGCTGATAGAGCGCCTCCTGAGCCAGTTCGTCGGCCATCAGCAGCTTCAGCCAGTCGACCAGTTCGGAGGTGGAGGGCCGCTTCTTGAGGCCCGGCGCCTCGCGCAGCTCGAAGAAGACCTCGAGGGCCTGGCCGACGAGCCGAGGGGCGATCTCGGGGAAGTGCACATCGACGATGGACTGCATCGTCTGCTTGTCGGGAAAGTCGATGTAATGGAAGAAGCAGCGACGCAGGAAGGCATCGGGCAGCTCCTTCTCGTTGTTGGAGGTGATCACCACCACCGGGCGATGACGGGCGCGAATGGTCTCGCCGGTCTCATAGACGTGGAATTCCATGCGGTCGAGTTCCTGGAGCAGGTCGTTGGGGAACTCGATATCGGCCTTGTCGATTTCGTCGATCAGCAGGACGACACGCTCGTCGCTGGTGAAGGCTTCCCACAGCTTGCCGGGATGCAGGTAGTTGGCCACGTCCTCCACGCCTTCGATGCCCAGTTGCGAATCCCTCAGCCGGCTGACGGCATCGTATTCGTAGAGCCCCTGGGCGGCCTTGGTGGTCGACTTGATGTGCCAGGTGATCAGTCGCGTATCCAGCGACGCCGCCAGCTCTTCGGCCAGCAGCGTCTTGCCGGTGCCGGGTTCGCCCTTGATCAGCAGGGGCCGCTGCAGGGTCACGGCGGCGTTGACCGCCTGTTTCAAGGCCTCGGTGGCCACATAGGTTGAGCTACTGTCGAACGCCATGAATCGCCTCGAATGAAGGGGTGTCGAAATTCAAACGAGTGTACGTAAGGCGGCTGGCACCGACAATCGCCGCGTGCCGATATCAGGTCTTGTACGAAAAGTCGGCGAGCGAAGGTGAGGGCTAGGCCCGTTCCTGACGGGCCCGCGCATTTCCCACATCCGTGTGGGTCACAAGGCGAAATCGGTCGAGAAAGCGCAGTTTACAAGGAGTAAATGAGCATTTTGATCGGACTCGCGCGCGAGACCGAATTCAACACCGTATCACCGAGTGCAGCCACTTTTCGTACAGACCCTAGGGCCGGCGATAGGTCTCGACCAGCGTAGCCGGGTCGTCCTCGCCATGGCCCTGTGCGGCGTGGGCTCGCATCAACTGGGCGGCCAGGCCGCTCATGGGCGTGGCGCTGAGGGTCCGGCCGCCCTGGGCCACGGCCATGTCCAGATCCTTGAGCAGGGTGCGCAGGTGCCAGGCGGGGGACGCGAAGTCGCTGGCGGCCATGCGCGGGGCGAGGATGCGCAGCGGCGTGGAGTCGGCGAAACCGCCGGCCAGCGCTTCGGTAAGGCGCGAGGCATCGACGCCGCTGGTCTCGGCCAGGGCAACCGCCTCGGCGATCACCGCCGCCTGGCAGCCGACGATCATCTGGTTGCAGACTTTGGTCACCTGGCCGCTGCCCACCGGTCCCATGTGCGTGATGCGTGCGGCGAGCGGCTCGAGCAGAGGGCGGGCGGCGTCGATGTCTTCGCGTTCGCCGCCGCACATGATGGCGAGCTCGCCGGCCTCGGCGCCGACTACGCCGCCGGAGACCGGGGCGTCCACCCAGCGCATCCCCCGACGGTCGGCGAGCGCATCGGCCATGTGCCGGGTGGCGTCGGGGTCGCTGCTGGACAGGTCGATCACGAGTTGGCCGTGGTGGCCATGCTCGGCCAGGCCGCCGGGGCCGAACACCAGTGCCTGCACGACCTCGGTGTTGGCCAGGCAGAGCATGATCACATCGACCTGGTCGACCAGGGAGGCGACATCATCGGCAAGCCGTGCGCCGCTTTCGGCGGCCACGGCGGCCGCCTTCTCGGGCGAGCGGTTCCAGAGGGTGACATCGAAGCCGGCGTCGCTCAGGCGCCGTGACATGGGATCGCCCATCAGGCCGATACCGATGAAACCGAGGCGAGGGAGGGGCATGGAGATTCTCCGCCGTGTTGATGAGATATCGCGGTCAACTGATGCTTGCCGCATATGTTGGCATAAATGACAACAAGATCTGCATGGCACCCGCCTGGTGCATGGCGGGCTAACGAGTCGTGTGACCATAAGTGCTGGAACATCTTTCGGCGTTGGCGATTGACTGAAAGGAAGGGGATTCCCATGGGCGGGGGGAGGTGACTCTGGATCGACCAGCCGTTGAGCCAATGCATGGGGGCATGGTTCGGTTGACATGCCTTCACTTTAGCAACGCGGCTCATGCGCCGGGGCTGGTGAACCTGAGCGCGTGAGGAAACTTTCAAACAAGGTGTCGAAGACGAGCCTCGCGTCGTTTTCCGCGACGAAGATCATCGCCTCCGTATAGGTGGAGGAGATTTCGATCAGATTGATGTTCTGCAGTGCCACGCGCTGTAGGAGCAGATACAGAAGTCCGGGTACGTCGATGTAGTTCTCATCAAACTGCACACTGATCGATGCTATCCCTTCGCTCTGGTAGATCGGCTGCGTGCGCACGGTATGGTCCAGGTCACTGCCATGGCGCGAGTCGTAGATCACGGTTAGTTCGTGCATGCCCTGCGTCAGGTTGCAGAAGTCGTTGTTGTCGTGGATGCGACGATAGAACTCGTTCAATTGCTGGTGAAGCCTATGGCTACGTGGATAGCTCCGCGCGGAGAGACCGGAATGGATCGTTACATTCTCCACGATGAATTGCGCAGGTTCCGGTGCCGGTCGTGCCCGATCTCGACCCAGCCGTGATAGTGCCATGGTGATGGCGGTCGGCTGGACATCTTTCTTTGCCCGTGCGGCAACCATGGGCCGCAAGTAGGCGGCCAGTTTCGTCAAGTTGAACAGACCGTGTCGGAAGCCGAATTCCAACAATGGATTGGCACGCACGATCTGGTTCAGGGCGTCAGTGATGGAAATCATGTTATATACATAACAGTAAAATATAAAAATGGCTATATTTGACGCAAAATTTGACCACTGTCTCCGTTTCGTCGGAAACGTATCGGACACCTGCATGGCCGCCCTGGCGGCATCCAACTGACGACGTAGCGGAGGCGAACATGATGTGGCGGTTTTCGGGAACATACACGGCGCTGGTGACGCCGTTTACGCGGGATGGTCAGATCGACTGGACGGCGCTCGATCTGTTGGTGGACAAGCAACTGGCAGCCGGCATCGATGGACTCGTGATACTTGGTACTACCGGCGAAGCACCGACCGTTCATGGTGACGAAGCAGTGTCCTTGCTGTGTCGCGTGCGAGATCGAGTGGGCAGTGCCATCACTGTCATCGCCGGCGTCGGAGGCAACGATACGCTGTCCACGATCCAGCAGGCGCAGATGGCGGAGGCGACCGGGGTCGACGGACTTCTGGTCACTTGTCCCTACTACAGCAAGCCGTCGCAGCCGGGCTTGATTCAGCATTTCGAGGCGGTGGCTACCGCCGTGTCGGTTCCCGTCCTGCTGTACAACATCAAGGGCCGTACGGCGGTGAATCTCGAGGTCTCGACCATCCTGGAGCTTGCCAGGGTGGCGAATATCGTCGGCATGAAAGAAGCCAACAGCGAGATGGACCATGTTCTGTCGCTGATGGCCGCCGTTCCCAAGGACTTCGCTGTGCTGTCAGGCAATGATGACATGGCATTGTCGATTCTGGCGCTGGGAGGGGCGGGACTGATCTCCACTCTTGCGAATTTGCTGCCGGAAGAGGTAAAGGAAGTCGTCGACGAGATGCTTGTCGGGCGTTGGCTCGAGGCGCGGGCCTTGCACAATCGCCTGTTACCGCTGATGCGTGGCTGTATGCTCGAGACCAACCCGATTCCTATCAAGACGGCACTGGCCTGGCGAGGCGACATCGGCCCCACGTTCCGTTCGCCGATATGCTCGATGCAGGGTGGCCCCGCTGGAGAGTGGCGACGTCTACTGGAGCAGCGCGGGTTTCTGCCTGGTGGGGCCGCCGCAAGCCCTGTAGCGGAACATGGCGGTTGCGTCATGTCCCGCTTGAACCGTCATGAGCGGGGCAATACTAGTGATGCCATACCATCGTTCTTGCAAGAGGCGTCAAGGGAAAGACGGTTTGCCACCAAGGTCGGATTGTCGCCTCGGCGCGAATGACGTTTCATGAGCGCAAACAACGAGATCATAGCGGGTACATCGGCAGCCCCGATGGCCTGACAAAAAAAATGTCCCCCGAAGGGGACAAGAGGAGCACGCCAGCTCACACCTTTACTATCCGAAAATCATGCCTGGATAGAAAAAATAAAACAAAAACAATAAGTTGATAATTTGATCATACGGCGGTCCATGCCTTGGGCCGCCGTTTTCATGTTGTGGCGCACCAATTTGCCACTGTCGCCGGCCTCTGCGCATCATTTCGGGGCAGTCTGCCCGACATGTCGCGACAGGCCGTGTCGTCTCCGGCGCCATTGCCGGTATCGGTCGGGGCCGTCTCCGGCGTCCTCGTCGGACGCGACGACAGAGCCCTGTTATGCTTGCTTCATGGATGTCTCAGGGAAAGGAGCCACATCATCATGCTGACCTATTCACTGGCCCACTGGATGGCCTTTCTCTCCACCGCGGTGTTGTTGAATCTGTCGCCGGGTCCCGATATGGCGTTCATCCTCGGACAGACCGCCAGGCATGGGCGGCGTGGCGGCGTCGCCGCCATGTTCGGCGTCTGGAGCGGTGCCGCAATGCACGTGGCCATGGCGGCGCTGGGGCTCTCGGCGGTACTGGCCACTTCGGCGCTGGCGTTCTCGCTGGTGAAATGGGTCGGGGCGGCCTACCTGGTGTGGCTGGGGCTGCAGATCCTGTGGCGTCGCGGAGGCGATGAGAGTGCGCCCGACGTCACCGTGCCGAACACGCCACGCCCGGGCGCCATTTTCCGTCAGGGCATGCTGGTGTCGGTGCTGAACCCCAAGGTGGCGGTGTTCTTCCTGGCCTTTTTGCCGCAGTTCGTGGTGCCCGGGGCAGGGCCGGCCGCCCTGCAGCTGGCCCTGCACGGCGGCCTGATCATCCTGGTTGCGGCAGTGATCGAGCCGCCGCTGGTGTTCCTCGGCGCCCGGCTGGCGAGTGCCCTGAGCGATCATCGTCGCCTCGGCACCTGGCTCGAGAAGGGGCTCGGCGGGCTTTTCGTGGGGCTGGGAGTTAAGCTCGCCCTCAGCGAACGCTAGACCCTACCTTCGAGCGTCGAGCCACGAGCCACGAGCCACGAGCCACGAGCCACGAGCCACGAGCTGGGTTTTCGGGGTTCGTATCTCGTATCTCGCCGCTCGTATGCTTTGGGTTTCGAGCTTCGAGCTTCGAGCTTCGAGCGTCGAGCGTCGAGCGTCGAGTTCACTCCTCTCGCTTCAATTGTTTGCGCAGCCCCTGGGGCACCTGCTTGATGATCAGCCGGTCGTTTTCCTCGTCGTATTCCACGGCGGCGCCCAGCAGGTGCGAGTCGAAGCTGATCGAGACGCCGGCGGCGCGTCCCGTGAAGCGCTTGAAGGCCTTGAGCGTCCGCTTGTCCGGGGGAATCTCCGGGGCCAGACCGTAGTCGCTGTTGCGGATGTGCTCGTAAAAGGCCTTCGGCTGCTGCTCGTCGACCAGTTCGGAGAGTTCCTCCAGCGTCATCGGTTCGCCGCGGCTGGCCTGGTCGCTGGCGTAGTCGATCAGGGCGTCGGTCTTTTCGCGGCTGGTTTCCTCCGGAAGGTCCTCGTTTTCCACGTAATCGCTGAAGGCCTTGAGCAGGGTACGCGTTTCCTGGGTGGCATCGAGCGGCTCGCTGGCGCCCAGCACCTCGGCGAAGGCATCGGCGAGCTTGCGACCACCACGGTCGCGGGTATAGGACAGATAGGGATGAGAGGCGTTGCCTTCACGCCATTGACCGATATCGAGCCGCGCACCGAGGGTCATCTGGGAGAGGTTGAGTTGACGGCTGGGCAGGATCTCCAGATGCTCGCCGATACCGAAACCTTCGCGATGGTGGAGCAAGGCCATGATCAGGTAGCGTGCCTCGCCCTGGCGATGATCGACGACCAGCAGGTGGCCGCCCAGCGGCAGGTGATCGTCGACCAGGGGCGCGATGCCATTGGCCAGCTCTTGTGTCAGCTCGGTGAAGGCGAGATCGCCCTCCAGATAGCGTGCCAGGGCGCCGGGAAGGCTGGCTTCGGTGTCGTCACCGAAGCGTCCCCACCCCTTTGCCTTGGCATGATAGGCATCATTGAGGCTGGCCAGCAGGTCGTCGAGGGCGGCGGATGCCTCGAGCTCTCCCGAGGCGGGCACGACCCGGGCCGGGCTCTCGCCGTCTCGCTTGTCGATGCGATGGATGATGCTGTGCAGGATCGGCATGGGGACCTCGCGGCTCGCGGATGAGGGCGGCGATGATATCGCATTCGCCTGCCCCGCGCCGAACGTCACGGCTTGAGCCGGTAGCCGCTGCGAAAGATCCAGTTCACCACGGCGAGCGAGACCGCCAGGAACAGCGCGATCATTCCCAGGCTGGCCCAGATGCTGACATCCCCCATGCCATAGAAGCTCCAGCGGAAGCCGCTGACCAGGTACACCACCGGATTGGCCAGGGTGACGACCTGCCAGACGGGAGGCAGCATGTCGATGGAGTAGAAGGTCCCGCCCAGAAACGTCAGGGGCGTGATCACCAGCAGCGGCACCAACTGGAGCTTCTCGAAGCCGTCGGCCCAGATGCCGATGATGAAGCCCAGCAGGCTGAAGGTCAGGGAGGTGAGCACCAGAAACAACAGCATCATCAACGGATGGGCGATGCTGAAGGGCACGAACAGGCTGGCCGTGGCCAGCACGATCAACCCCAGGATCACCGATTTGGTGGCCGCCGCGCCGACGAAGCCGAGCACGACCTCGAAATAGGAGACCGGTGCCGAGAGGATCTCGTAGATGGTGCCGGTGAAGCGCGGGAAGAAGATGCCGAAGGAGGCATTGGAGACACTCTGAGTGAGCAGCATCAGCATGATCAGGCCGGGCACGATGAAGGCGCCGTAGCTGACACCGTCGACTTCGCTGATGCGAGTGCCGATGGCGGCGCCGAACACCACGAAGTAGAGCGACGTCGAGATGACCGGCGAGACGATGCTCTGCAGGACGGTGCGCAGGCTACGGGCCATCTCGGCGACATAGATGGTCTTCACGGATCTCCAGTTCATGTTCCCTCCCGAACCAGGCTGACGAAGATCTCCTCCAGGGAGCTCTGCCGAGTGTGGAGATCCTTGAAGTGAATGCCGGCCGCTTCCAGGTCGGCCAGCAGTTCGGCGATGCCCGCGGGCTCTTCTTGTCCTTCGCCCTGGCGAGCGGCGTCGTAGGTATAGACCAGGGCGTGGCCGTCTTCCTCGAGGGCCAGATCATGCCCGGCGAGGGTGTCGGGAATGCGTGTCAGCGGCTCGCTGAGGTGAAGCGTCAACGCCTTGCTGCCGAGCTTGCGCATCAGTTCGCGCTTCTCTTCCACCAGCACCAGTTCGCCGGCACGGATCACGCCGATGCGGTCGGCCATCTCCTCGGCTTCCTCGATGTAATGCGTGGTGAGGATGATGGTCACGCCGTTTTCGCGCAGGCTTCGCACGACCTCCCACATGTCGCGTCGCAGCTCGACGTCGACGCCGGCGGTGGGCTCGTCCAGAAAGAGGATCTGCGGCTCGTGGGCCAGCGCCTTGGCGATCAGCACGCGGCGCTTCATGCCGCCGGAGAGCGTGATCAGCTTGCTGCGGCGTTTCTCCCAGAGACTCAGCGAGCGCAGGACCTTCTCGATGTGAACGGGCGAGGCCGGCTTGCCGAACAGGCCGCGGCTGAAGCTCACCGTGTCCCAGACCGTGGAGAAGGCCTCGCCGGTCAACTCCTGCGGTACCAGGCCGATCCGCGAGCGGGCCTCGCGGTAGTCATGGACATTGTCGTGGCCATCCACCAGGACCTTGCCGCCGCTGGCATTGACCAGTCCGCAGATCACGCTGATCAGGGTGGTCTTGCCGGCGCCGTTGGGGCCGAGCAGGGCGAAGATCTCGCCGCGCCGAATCTCGAGGTCGATGCCCTTGAGTGCCTGGAAGCCGCTGTCATAGACCTTCGACAGGCCCTCGACGTGGATCACCGTGGCGTCGCTCACCGGACACCTCCCGCACCCCTGGTGCCATGCATGGGGACCTCGGCGGCGCTCGGCGATGAGCTGGCATTCCTGTGCATCGGTATTACCTCATGAAGTGAATGGCGACCGATCATGTCTCGCCGCGAAGCGCGTCCGTGACCGGTGTCGGGAGGGCTTCGGCAATCGTTCAGACGCGAGGGGCGTCGAACTCGGCCGGCTCGTCAGTGTAGACGCAGACGTTGGCATCCTCGATCAGGCCGTCCGGCGATTCCACCTGGGTCTCGAAGAAGGCCTGAATCTCGCGGCGCTGGCAGTGAGCCTCGAAGGCTTCGCGGCTGGCCCAGGTTTCATGGAAGACGATGGGGTAGCTGTCACCCTGGGCGAAGGGGCTGTCGATCTTCCGCGTCACGGTATAGCGCAGGCACCCATCCTCGCGATGCGTGTTGGGCTCCAGTGCCTGCAACGCCTCGAAGGCCGCCGCCTCATGGCCGGGCTTGGGCTTGAAACCGGCGATGCAGTAGATCTTGCGGGACATGGTACCTCCTGATGGATGAATGAACTGTCCGACCATAACACGACGCCGTTCGGCCCGGGAGCTCGTGCATCCCTTCGCGTCGGCCATCGACAGCGAATTGCCGATACCGCCCGAACGGGTGCATCTCATGCTGGAAAGCATGCCGAGCTGGGGGAGGTCGAGTCGCGGGAGATGGATCGCTGCTGCGCCGGCTATCCGGACGAGAGCATTGCCGAATGGCACGCGCGCCTCGGGCTCGACGAGGAATGAAGCAGGCAGGGGGCGAAGAGGCAGGAGGCGTGAAAAACAGCCCCCTGCCCGGCGAGGCGCCGGGCAGGGGCAAGGGATGGATCAGTGAAAGACGGCGAAGCTGTCTGCATTGAGCAACAGGTGTACCACCACGCTGGCCGCATACCCCAGGGCGATGACCGGGGCCCAGCGCATGTGGCCGGCAAAGGTGTAGATACCGCGCGCCTGGCCCATCAAGGCCACGCCGGCAGCGGAGCCCACCGACAGCAGACTGCCGCCCACGCCAGCGGTCAGGGTGATCAGCAACCAGTTGCCCATGGACATGTCGGGCTCCATGGAGATGACGGCGAACATCACCGGGATGTTATCGACCACCGCCGAAACCATGCCCAGCACGATGTTTGCCCAGACGGGGTCCCAACCGGTGTACAGGGTCTCGGAGAGCAGGCTCAGGTAGCCCATGAAGCCCAGGCCGCCCACGGACATCACCACACCGTAGAAGAACAGCAGGGTATCCCACTCGGAGCGAGCGACACGGGTGAAGACATCGAAGGGCACCACGCTGCCCAGGGCCTCCAGCTTGCGCCAGTCGCCACGCTGACTGTAGCGGGTGCGCTTGCGCTCCAGCGAGCGCGGCAGGCTGCGGCGCAGGTAATAGCCGAAGAACTGCAGAAAGCCCAGCCCCGTCATCATGCCGAGCGCCGGTGGCAGGTGCAGCACGGTATGGCAAAGCACCGAGATGACGATCGTCAGCAGGAACAGGCAGACGATGCGGCGAGCACCGCGCTTGAGCCAGATGCCTTCCTCGAGGGCGGCCGGCTTGCGGTTCTTGATGAACAGGCTCATCACGATGGCCGGCACCAGGTAGTTCACCAGCGAGGGGCCGAGCAGCTCGAAGAACTCCTGGAACTCGACCAGCTTGGCCTGCCAGACCATCAGGGTGGTGATATCGCCGAAGGGGCTGAAGGCGCCGCCGGCGTTGGAGGCCACGACCACATTGATACAACAGAGATTGATGAAGCGCTTGTCGCCTTCGGCGACCTTGAGCACCACGGCGCACATCAGCATGGCGGTGGTGAGGTTGTTGGCGATGGTCGAGATCCAGAAGGCGAGGATGCCGGTGATCCAGAACAGCGAACGGTAGCTGAACCCCTTTTCCACCAGCCAGGCGCGCAGCTTGTCGAAGACACGGCGCTCTTCCATGGCGTTGATGTAGGTCATGGCCACCAGCAGGAAGAGCAACAGCTCGCTGTATTCCAGCAAAGTGTCGCTGAAGGCTTCCTCGGCGGCATCGGGCAGGCCGGACTGGACATAGACCCAGCCGATCAGCCCCCAGATCAAGCCGGCGGCGACCAGTACCGGCTTGGACTTGCGCATGTGCAGTTTCTCTTCGGCCATCACCAGGGCATAGGCGGCCAGAAAGAGGGTGACGGCGATGAAGCCGGGCAGGGTATAGGTCAGGTCCAGCTCGCCGGCAGAAGCGGCCTGGGCGAAGGGGCTGAACAGCAGGATCGACAGCGCGAGCACGAGAAAGCCTGGCCACCGGGCGCTGTGCCGGAGCCAGTGTGGGGAACGATGGCTTGTCAGCATGACGGAAGCATCCTGAGGTAGGAGGGGGAAAGGGTCGAAAAACGAGGCGGATTTTACACCAAAGAAACAGTGTTCGCCATTTGTTGAGTCGGCTAATCAACCCTTTTCGGTGATTTTTTTGCTGCATTGCACCCAGGCCAGGTCTATCGAGGACGACGGGTATCCGGGCTACACTGTTCAACGTCGTCGAGTCACTGACTGTGCGGAGTTCGCATGCTTGCCCGAGAATCCGTTGAGCCCCCGCAGCCAGTTTCCAGGCAAGGCGTGGCGCCGCTGGTGTTGCCGCGCCTCGTCATCCATCGTCTGTTGCCGGCCCCGCCACTGCGCCCTTGGGTCGACCACTACTGGTTCGTGCAAGGGCCGCCGCCGGATGCGCCGACCCGCAACAAGCTCTACCCCGATGGCGGGGCCACGTTGACTTTCAGGCACCTTGATACCACGGCACCGTCCGCTGGCTGGGACATTGCCCGGCGGACGGTGGCGGCCTGCGCCACCACCGTGGGGGCTACCCTGGGCATCCGGTTTCGACCTGGTGGCGCCTTTCAACTGTTCGGCATGCCGCTGGAAGCACTGGACGATGCCGGTCAATGGGAAAGGTGGGCGCCGGATGACGGGAAGGCATTGCGAGACAGCCTGCCGGAGCTGTCGCTGGAAGCGCGGCTGGCGCGTGTCGATGCCTGGTTGCTCGCCAGGGCGGAGGCGAATGGACCCAGGATCGGTCATGTGCAGCGGCTGTTACCGCTGATCGACAACGGGCGCTTCAGGATCGACCGGGTGGTGGCCAACCATGGGCTGAGCCGCCGAACGCTCGAGCGGACTTTTCGGGACCAGGTGGGGTTGGCACCCGCGCAGATGGACCTGCTGCAACGCCTCAAGCACGCCAGGGCCCTGTTGTCGGGAGCCGAGCCATCGATCAGCCAGGTCGCCCAGGCATGCGGCTTTCACGACCAGGCACACCTTACCCATCGCTTTCGCCGCCATGTCGGGGAGACGCCGGGTGAGTATCGTCGGCGCAAGTTGGCGCAAATCTACAAGGCGTGATTTCGGCGCGCGCGCATGCTGGGCACTCCATTTCCCCGAAAGGAGTGCGTCATGCAAGAGCATGTTTCCCGTGCCGATTTCTATCGCCTGCAGCCCGCGCTGGTGCAAGGGCTCCAGTCGACCCAGGAGGCCGTGCAGGCGGCGGGCATCGAACCGGGCTTGATTCACCTGGTCTTCCTGCGTGCCTCCCAGCTCAATGGTTGTGCCTTCTGCCAGCGGATGCATTCCGAGGAGGCGCGTGGCGATGGCGAGCGGCAGGCACGTCTCGACGTGCTGCCGGCCTGGCGAGAGTCACCCGGTTTCAGCGAGCGTGAGCGCGCGGCGCTGGCCTGGACGGAGGCGCTGACCCTGCTGGCCGAGAGCGACGTCGACCAGGCGCTTCGCGACCGGGTGAGGGCAAGCTTCAGTCTGGAGGAGCAGTTGAGCCTCACCTCCCTGGTGGTGGTCATCAATGGCTGGAACCGGATCGTGCTGTCCTGCGGGTTCCGGCCCGAGATAGGTGACGGGTAGTGCCTCGTATCAGGGAGCTGCCTGCTCCTCTTCCCACCGCTCATCGAGGATGAAAAAGCCATCCGCCCGTCCGGTGGGCGGTGGCCGACAGGCATCATCGAGTCGCCGTGGAAGAAGGCTGCGGTGCTCGGTGATGCCCAGGTCGTCGAGCTGATGGGGCACTCCGTGTCCATCGCTGAGGTGGCGAAGTCCCATCAGCCCGACCACCAGTCTGTCGTTTGCCGTGGCCTCGGCCAGGCCACTGGCCATGGCGCGGTCCCAGACCAGTTGCGCATCGATGAAGCGCTCGAGCCCCTTTTCGCCGGCGTCGGCAGCGTGATCGTGAGCGGCGAAGACGTCCGCGAGATCGGCGCGGTAGGCCGGTGAAGCCGGTGCCGGGGCGGTCATGCCGAACCTGTCTTCCGGCGGTACGGCGTGCCAGCCATCCTCTTCCGCCAGGCGACGTCGTAGCTCTGCGCGGACATTCAAGGCCCTCAGCGGCACGCCCTGCATGCGGGCGAAGTGCAGGATCGGCCAATACAATTCGGGGTTGTAGCCCCAGGCGCCGGACCAGTCACTCGCCTCGAGGAACGCCGCTTCGTTCAACTCTCCCGCGACCCAGTCGTCCAGGACTGGCTGCGCCTTGCGCGGCAGCATCTCCAGGCCGATCACCATGTCGGGGCGCAGGGCGTGAAGCCCCGCCAGTGTCTGCAATTGCCAGCGATGGTGGACGGTCTCATCATGCCGTTCACCGAGCATCACCACCGCCTGTTCAGCCAGGTCGCGCATCATGACATCGGTCGCAATGGGCGCTCCCGCATTGTTCAGCCACTGTCCGGGGGCATGGCAGGGGGCTGCCTGGGCGTCGGATAACAAAGTGAAGCCGACGAGCAGTGGAGCGACGCAGCGGGCAAGACGGAGGGCATGATGACGAGGTGGCATGGAGAATTCCTGAAGCAAGGAGGACCACGACAGCCTATCGAGCCAGATGGTCGGGGCAAAGCGGCAGGAGCCGAATTGCTGAACGATGGTGCTGGGTGGCCAGTCGGGAATCGCGATATACGGACCCCGGCGTTATCCTGTAATCAAGCACAGCATTGCCACAGGAGCGCCATATGGCAACACACGCCTCTGCAGCGAATACCGGCATCCCGGTCGGCATCAGTGCCTGCCTGACCGGCGAGGAGGTGCGTTACAACGGCGGTCACAAGCGGTCTCGCTATTGCCTGAATGTGCTGGCGGACTGTCTGCGTTTCGAGACCTTCTGTCCCGAGCTGGCGGCGGGGCTTGGCGTGCCGCGCGAGCCGATTCGCCTGGTGGGGCGGCCTGGGGAGACGCCTCGCGCCAGGGGCACGAAAACGACCGATCGGGATGTGACCGCGCGCATCGAGCGGGTCGGCGAGTCCTTCGTCGAGGCGCATCGTCACCTGCGCGGCTTTATCCTGATGAAGGGCTCGCCCAGCTGCGGGCTCGAGCGGGTCAAGGTCTATCATGAGAACGGCATGCCCAGCCACGCCGATTCCGGCGTCTTCGTGCGCGTACTGCGCCAGCATTTCCCCGAGCTCCCGCTGGAAGAGGAGGCAAGGCTCAATGACCCGGCCTTGCGCGAGAACTTCATGACGCGCGTCTATGCTCTCGACGACTGGAAGCGCAATGTCGAGGAGGCACCCAGCCATCATGCCCTGCTGCAGTTCCATAGCCGTCAGAAGCTCCTGCTGATGGCGCATCGGGTGGAAGCTTATCGCGAGCTGGGGCGCTACCTGGCCGAGGCGCATCGACGTCCCCTGGACGAGACGCTGGCGTATTACCTGCCGACTTTCATGGAGGCGCTGTCGAAACCCGCGTCGCGCAAGACGCATGCCAACGCCTTGCTGCATGTACTGGGTTATCTCAAGCGCTCACTGGATGGCGAGACGCGTCGCGACCTGCTCCAGTCGGTGGAAGAGTACCGTCTGGAGCAGGTGCCCCTGGCGGTACCGATGCGCTTGCTCAACCATCACCTGAAGCGTCACGGCTCGGCCTACATTTGCGGCCAGTCCTACCTCGATCCCCACCCTTACGAGCTCGGGCTGCGCAATGCCATCTGAGAGGCCGGAATGACGCCGAGCCATGAGCATCGCTTTCGGCACCTGGGGGCCATGCTGGCCGAGTGGCGGTCGGTATGGCAGCCACTGCCTTTCCAGCATCGCCGGTTGCCCTGGACGTCACGGTATCCAGCGATGGCAGAGGCCTTGAGAAGGTTGTCCGATGACGAGGCCGCTCGGTTGCAGGACAAGCCCTTTGCGGCGTCTCCCTTGTCGGCCTGGCTACCCGTGGACGAACTGGCCTCGCTGGTGAACCTGCCCGATCTGGCGGTGCCGGGGCCGACACTGCCCGACGCCTGGGGCACTTTCGTCGGTGGCCGCAAGTGGCGCCAGATCCAAGCCTTCGCCCCTTTGGTGACGCCGGATGCCGATCTGGTGGAGTGGTGCGCCGGCAAGGGCCACCTGGCGCGCGGGGTGGGGCGCTGGCATGGCATCGGTGTCGAGGCCCTGGAGTGGCACTCCGAGCTGTGTCGCGCCGGAGGCGAGCTGGCGCGGCGCCAGGAGGTGGCGGTGCAGCTTCACCAGCAAGACGTGCTGGCCGAGGAGGCCAGCCGCTGGCTGACGCCGAATACGCGGGTGATGGCGCTGCATGCCTGCGGTGACCTGCATGGCCGGCTGCTCGAAGGAGCGGCCCGGCGCGGTACTGCCGTGACCCTGGCACCTTGCTGTTACCAGCGCACCGAGGCGGAGCACTACCGCCCCTTGTCCGAGCAGGGGCGTCGCGAGATGGCCGAGCTGGGCTGGCGAATGCATCGCGATGACCTGGCGATGGCGGTTCAGGAAACCGTCACCGCGCCGGCGGGGGTTCGTCGTCAGCGCGAGCGTGCCAATGCCTGGCGCCTGGGATTCGATGCGCTGCAGCGGGATGTCTCGGGCCGGGATGCCTACCTGCCGGTGCCGAGCCTGGCCTATGGGCGCATGCCCGATGACTTTGCCGGTTTCTGTCGCTGGGCGGCCGAACGCAAGCGTCTGTCACTGCCTGCCCGTCTCGATTGGGCGCGTTATGAAGCCGAAGGGGTCCGGCGCCTGGGTGAGGTCACCCGGCTCGAACTCGTGCGTCATCTGTTCCGACGTCCGCTGGAGGTCTGGCTGGCACTGGATCGCGTCAGGTTGATGGAGGAAGCCGGCTTTCGAGTTCGTCTCGGTACTTTCTGCGAACGTCAACTGACACCGCGAAACCTGGTGATCGAGGCAACGCCGGCTCGTTGAAGCAAGGCCGGGGCGGGCGCCCCGGCCTCGAGCGCGTCAGAGGGTGTTTACAAATTACTGCGCTCGACCATACCTCGTTGAAATTCGGCTCGAAGTGCTCATTTAGTAGGGCTAAACTCCGCGCTCTCGCCGAATTTCGCCTTGTCTGGCCGTCGCTCGTGACTTTTGTAAACACCCTCTCAGCGGGAACGGCTGAACGCGCCGTGTTGGCTGCCGGTCATCAGCCGGTCGAACTCGCCGCCGCTCATGTGCACCAGGGTTTCGTGGTCGCCGGCCTCGAAATAGACATCCGGCTGATGGCGCAGGTGGTCGTCGAGATAGACCTGCAGTCCATAGGCCTGACCCACGGGAATGGCTGCTCCGGGGTCGCAGTCACTGAACTCGTGGCGCACCTCTTCCTCCGTGGCCAGCTCCAGCTCTTCATGGAAAAGCTGTTCGAGTCGCTGCAGATCGGCATCGCGATCGCTGGGCAGCACGGCAACGCGATAGCCGGCATCGCCGTGCAGCATGACGGCCTTGGCCAACTGGTCGCCTTCGACGTGCGAGACACGGGCGATGCGGCTGGTCGAGACCGCGCGTGGATGGGGGACCTCCTCGTAATCGATATCGCAGGCGTGGAGATACTCCCGGATCGTCATCGGCATGGCCATGATGCCACCTCCTCGGCGCTGGGGCCGAACGATCATGCCTGGGGTCCTTGTTGGGCGTGAGTGGTGTCCATATCCACCAGCATAGCGTGTCACCCGGGAGGTCGCGCGATCTCTGGGCCTTTGCCGCCGTCCTGTTACAATGCTGCCACGTCGTACCGCCTGTGGCGGTGACGCAAGCGCGGCGGCCGGTGTTTCATGCGGTCGCGATGAGTCATGACATTGTGTTTCCTGGGCAGTTTTCAGGTAATGCCCAGGGGTTCTGGCGGGGTAACAGGGAATGAAGATCACCATTTTCGGCACCGGGTATGTGGGGCTCGTCACGGGCGCTTGTCTGGCTGATGTCGGCCACGATGTGTTGTGCATGGATGTGGATGCCGACAAGGTCGCCCGGCTGGAGTCCGGTGAAATCCCCATTTTCGAACCGGGGCTGGAGGAACTGGTGACCACCAATGCCGCGGCAGGTCGACTGCGATTCACCACCGATGCTGCCACGGCGGTCGATTTCGGTATTCTGCAGTTCATCGCCGTCGGCACGCCGTCCGACGAGGACGGCAGCGCCGATCTACAGTATGTGCTGGCGGTCGCCGAGACCATCGGGCGTCACATGAACGACTTCAAGGTGGTCATCGACAAGTCCACGGTACCGGTGGGAACGGCCGACCGGGTGAAGGGCGCCATCGCCGGCGTACTCGAGGAACGTGGCGAGACGATCGACTTCGAGGTCTGCTCGAATCCGGAGTTCCTCAAGGAAGGGGCGGCGATCGAGGACTTTACGCATGGCGCGCGCTTCGTGGTCGGCACCAGTTCCGAGCGGGTCCGCGAGTTGATGCGCGAATGCTACGCTCCCTACATCCGCTTGCAGGAAAAGCTGATGTTCATGGACGTGCGTGCCGCCGAGCTTACCAAGTATGCGGCCAACGCCATGCTCGCCACCAAGATCAGTTTCATGAACGAGATCGCCAACCTGGCGGAGCGACTGGGCGCCGACGTGGAACAGGTGCGGCGTGGCATCGGCTCGGACCCGCGCATCGGCTACCACTTCATCTACCCGGGCTGCGGTTATGGCGGCTCCTGCTTTCCCAAGGACGTGCGTGCCCTGACGCGCACCGCCGGCGAGGTGCAGTACGAGGCCCAGCTGCTGGATGCGGTGGAAGGCGTCAACCACCGACAGAAACAGACCCTGTTCGACAAGCTGGAGCGCGCCTTCGATGGTGATCTGGCCGGCCGCACCATCGCCCTCTGGGGACTGGCCTTCAAGCCGAACACCGATGACATGCGTGATGCGCCGAGTCGTACCTTGATGGAAGCGCTGTGGCGTGCCGGTGCCAGGGTCCGGGCCTACGATCCCGAGGCCATGCAAGAGTGCCGCCGCCTCTACGGCGAACGGGACGACCTGACGCTGGCGGCATCACGGGAAGCGGCGATCCAGGGCGCCGACGCCCTGGTAATCTGCACCGAGTGGAAGGTCTTCCGCATGGTGGATTTCGACTGGCTGAAACAACAGCTCGGCATGCCGGTGGTCGTCGATGGGCGCAATCTCTATGATCCCGAGACGGTGCGCAAGGCGGGGTTGATGTACTTTGCCGTGGGACGCGGCGAGTCCCTGCAGCGCACCTGACCCGCCACCTTTCTTCGGTGGCAAGCCTGCGCGAGGCCCTCAGTTAATGGCGGCACATGGATGTGCCGCCGCCGGGCGCTAGGCCGGCGCGAGCCCGCGCCACGCCAGCAGGTCCACGTATCTGCGCCAGCGTGGGGTGGGCGACAATCGAAGAGATCCGGATGATCTATTGGATTGCCATGTTAATACAAGGGCCTCGCTTCGCCTTGTCCTCCTGGAAACTACCGCCCTTGGGGGGCCTGGCTACGCGTTTTCCTGAAGTGCCCGCTCCAGCGTCTCCAGGCGTCCTGGCACCATCGCATCCTCCACCGCGGTGATGCGCAGGACATGGCCCAGGTCGGGGTGGGCGGGGCGAGCGACCAGTTTGCCTTCCTCGAGCAGTTCCGCATGCACGCGCTTGGCAAGTTCGGCGCTGGCCAGGCGAACGCCGATGAAGTTAGTGGCGCTCGGCAGGACATCGGCGCCTTGTTGCCGGAAATGGTCACCGAGACGTTGTCGACGCTCGAGAACCTCGGCAATGTGCTGCCGGGTCTCGTCGGGGTGGTCGAGCACCACCTCGGCAGCGGCCAGGGTCAGGGTCGAGACGGCATAGTGGATACGCACCTTCATCAACATGGCCAGGGTCTCGGGCTCGGCAATGGCGTAGCCGATGCGCAGCCCGGCCATGCCGTGTGCCTTGGAGAGGGTTCGGCAACGGATCACGCCCGGCAGTACCTCCGAGGCGAAGGGGGTATCGGCATCGTCGCGGAAGTCGTGGTAGGCCTCGTCGAGCAGCAGCCAGCAATCATCGGGCAGGGCGTCGCGCAGGCGGCGGACGGCATCGTCATCGTGCAGGTGCCCGGTAGGATTGTCGGGGTTGGCCAGGTACACCAGGCGTGCCTTTTCCTCGTGCGCGGCGCGAGTCAGGGCGTCCAGGTCAGGGGCGAGCCGGTCGTCGCCCTCGTCGTAGGCGACCTCGATCAGGCGACATCCCTGGCCCTGGGCGAAATAACCAAAGGTCGGATAGGTGCCCGCCGAGGCGATCACGGTGGTGTCGGGGGTGGCCACGGCACGCAGCGTCAGGGCCAGCAGGCTGTCGGCACCGGCATCCACCAGTAGCGCCTCCACGGGGATGCCTTGCTGACGGGAGATGCGCTCACGGATTCCGAGCGCTTCGGCGTCGCCATAACAATAGGCATGTTCGACCATGGCATCGCCGAAATGTCGACGCAGTGCCGAGTGCGGCATGTCCAGACCCTCGTTGGACCCCAGGCGATGGGGGATCTGGCGACCGATGCGGCGCTGCAGAACCCAGATGCCGGGGAAGGGATTGTCCGGGCCAGGGGTGTAGAGGTGGTCGGCGAATCGGGGCATGACATCTCCCTTGGGTAACGGTGAAGTGAATCAGTGTTCGTCCTGGGCAGCAGTGGTGACGACCTTATGACGATTGAGCAGGCCGTGGGGGTCCAGGGCCTGCTTGAGGGTCGCCATCAAGGCGAGCTCGTCCGGCGAGCGCGAAACCGGTAACCAGCCACGTTTCTCCAGACCGATGCCGTGCTCCGCCGAGATCGAGCCCCCGAGGTCGGCGAGGGGCTCGTAGATGCAGCGTTCCACGCGGTGTCGGGTGTCGGCATCGTTGCTGCCGACGCCGACCGAGAGATGCAGGTTGCCGTCGCCCAGGTGGCCGAAGACCACCAGGCGTCCATCCGGCCAGCGCTCGCGAAGCGTCGTCTCCACGTGTTCGACATAGGCGTCCATGTCACCGATCGGCAGGCTGACGTCGAAGGTCATCACGGGGGCCAGAAGACTGACCAGCCCCTCGATGTCCTCGCGAATGGCCCACAGGCCGTCGCGCTGGGCATCGGACTGGGCAATGGCAGCATCCGTCAGAAGGCCCGCCTCGAAGGCCGATTCGAAGGCCTGGTCGAAACGTTCCCCATGACGGTCGGCATCGACGGCCTGAGATTCGATGATGACATAGAAGGGGGATTCGGTGCTCACGGGGGGAGCGTGACGGCCGCTGATCTCGGTGAGCAGGCGATAGTGGTTGCGCCACATGGCCTCGAAGGCGCTGAGCTCGCCACCGAGCGTCTGGCGCATGTGGCCGAGCAGGCCCGTCAGTGCCTCGAAGGACGGGCAGGCGACCAGGGCGGCTCGGGTGTCCGGCATGGCGGGCTGCAGGCGAAGCACGGCTCGCGTGACGATGCCCAGGGTGCCCTCGCTGCCGATGAACAGCTGCTTGAGGTCATAGCCGGCATTGTTCTTGAGCATCGGGCTCATGGAACTGATGATGCGGCCATCGGCCAGCACCGCCTCCAGCCCCAGCACCTGTTGACGCATCATGCCGTAGCGGATCACCCGGTTACCGCCGGCATTGGTGGCGATATTGCCACCGATGGTGCAGCTTCCCCGCGCCCCCAGGTCGAGGGCAAACTGCAGACCGGCTTCCTCGGCGGCCTCCTGGACCTTCTGCAGCGGTGTACCGGCCTGGACGGTGAGAGTGGCGCCGACCGGGTCGATGGCTTCGATGGCGTCGAGGCGCTCCAGCGAGATCACCAGTTCCTCGGATGACGCCTCGGCACCGTGCACCAGGCCGGTCAGGCCGCCGTGAGTCACCACTGGCTGGCGGGCCGTATGGCAGAGACGCAAGGTGTCGGCCAGCTCATCGGGTGTGCCGGGGCGAACGATGGCGGCGGCAAGGCAGGGCGCACCGGTCAACCAGTCGACAGCGCGCGCAGTGACGTCGTCGCCGGTGATCACCGCGCTGTCACCGAGCCGCTCGCGCAATCGGTCGAGCAGGGCAGAAAGAGGTGTCGATGGCTGGTGTTCCATAGTATCCATGTCGGTTCCGTGTCGTGCCTGTCGGTCGAGTCAAGGAGGAGAGGCCGCAAGCGTGTCATGGCCTCGGGGGTGGCGTGAGCGTCCGGGAATGGCATCGAGCAGGCTTCGTGTATAGGCCTTGCGGGGCCGCCGGAATATATCTTCGGCGCGCCCCTGCTCGACGATGCGTCCGTGTTGCATGACGATCAAGCGATCGCATACCTGGGCGGCGACCCGCAGGTCATGGGTGATGAACAGCAGCGACAGCGAGAACCGCCGTTGCAGATCGCCCAGCAGCTCGAGCACCTGGGCCTGGATCGAGACATCCAGTGCCGAAACGGCTTCATCGGCGACGATCAGCTCCGGTTCCAGGGCGAGGGCTCGGGCGATGCCGATGCGCTGTCGCTGTCCGCCGGAGAACTCATGGGGAAAACGTTCGGCGGCACCGCCGAGTCCCACCATCTCGAGCAGTTCACGGGCGCGCTCCAGCGCTTGATGACGTGGTACGCCACTGGCGATAGGGCCTTGAGCAATGGCCAGGCCGACCCGCGTGCGCGGGTTGAGCGAGGCGAAGGGGTCCTGAAAGACCATCTGGATACGGTGGCGCTGACGGCGCAGGGCGTCGCCCTTTAGATCGCTCAGGTTAATGCCATCCAACAGCAGTTCGCCGCTGTCGGGGCGTTCGAGTCGTACGACGCAGCGGCCGAGTGTCGACTTGCCGGACCCCGATTCGCCGACGATGCCGATGGTCTCGCCGCGCGAGAGGGAAAATGAGACATCGTCCAGCGCATGCACCTCGCGGGTTGGCTTGAACAGCCCGCCTCGCGACCGGAAAGTGCGGTTGAGATGGCAGACCTCGAGCAGCGGGTCGGCGGCTCGAGCCTCCCGCCGAGCGGGTGCCGCATCGCTGGGAATGGCATCGATGAGCGCCCGGGTGTAGGCATGGCGTGGGTGGTCGAGCACCTCGGAGGCGGTGCCCATCTCGACGATGCGCCCATCGCGCATGACACAGACACGATCGGCGATCTCGGCGACCACGCCGAAGTCGTGCGTGATGAACATGACGGCCATGCCGTGCTTGACCTGCAGGTCACGAATCAAGTCGAGAATCTGGGCCTGGGTCGTGACGTCCAGTGCCGTGGTGGGTTCGTCGGCAATCAGCAAGGTGGGTTCGAGTGCCAGGGCCATGGCGATCACCACGCGTTGACGCTGGCCGCCCGAGAGTTCGAAAGGATAGGCACGCAGGGCCTTCTCGGGCTGTGGAAGGCCGACCTCGGTCAACAATGCCAGGGCCCTGTCTCGGCGTTCAGCGGCCTTGAGGCGGCCGTGGGCTTCGAATACTTCGGCAATCTGAGCGCCGACGCGCATCAAGGGGTTGAGCGCTGTCATGGGCTCCTGAAAGATCATGCCGATGCGCAGGCCGCGAAGTTCCCGGTGTCGTGGCTCGTCGAGGTCCAGCAGGTTCTCGCCTTCGAACAAGGCCTGGCCGGCCACAGGTCGGACACCTTCGGGCAGGAGTCCCATGACGGTATTGGCAGCCATCGACTTGCCCGAGCCGGATTCCCCCACCACGCAGAGGATTTCCCCAGCGGCGACGTCGTAGCCGATCCCTTCTACCGCGTATCGTCGTTCGGCCCCTTCGGGCAGGGTCACGCTCAAGTCCCGCAGGCTCAGTACGGCATTGCTCATGTCGCGCTCTCCTGGTGGCGTTTTCGGGTGAGTCGGGGGTTGAGCGCATCATCCAGCCCTTCCCCGACCAGGTTGAGCGCCAGTACGGTCAGCAGAATGGCGACCCCGGGGAAAAAGCTAAGCCACCAGGCTTGTCGGATCACGGTACGTGCGGCGCCTATCATGTATCCCCAGGACATCACGTTGGGATCACCGAGCCCGAGGAACGACAGGGCCGATTCGAGCAGGATGGCGGTGGCGACCATCAACGAAGCCAGCACAATGATCGGCGACAGGGTGTTGGGCAGGATCTGCCGCAGAATGATGGTGGTATTCGACTGGCCGATCAGGCGGGCCGCCTCGACGTATTCACGATGGCGCAGCGAGAGGAATTCGGCGCGCACGAGTCGAGCCACCGGTGGCCAGCTGACCAGCGCGATGGCGACCACGATCGATGTCACGCTGGGTTGCATGATCGCGACCAGCACAATGGCCAGGGCGAAGTTGGGAATGGTCTGGAAGAATTCGGTGAAGCGCATCAGTGCGTCGTCGATCAGGCCGCCGTGGTAACCCGCCACGGCGCCCAGCGGTACGCCGATGACCAGTGCCACGGCAGTCGATACCAGGCCGATCAGCAAGGAGACCCAGGCGCCATGCATCAAGCCGGCGGCGACGTTGCGTCCCATGGTGTCAGTGCCAAGCCAGAAGCCCTCGGCCTCGAAGGGGGCCAGGAAAGGGCGCTGGACCATGCGCCAGGGCGACTCGGGGAACAGGATGGGCGCCAGTACTGCCATCAGCATGATCAACCCGAGAATGATCAGGCCTGCCAGGGCGCCGCGGTTGCGGGCGAAACGGGCGAAGAAGCTCATGTTGCCTCCTTGATCCGTGGGTCCGCCAGGCGGTAGACGAGGTCGGTGACGATGTTGAACAGGATGACCAGGGCCGCCGAGAAGAAGAAGATGCCCAGCAGCAGGTTGTAGTCACGCTGCATCAATGCCTCGTACATCAGTCGGCCAATGCCGGGCCAGGCAAACACCGTTTCAGTGAGGATGGCGCCACCGACCATCTGGCCGGCCTGCAGACCGGCCAGGGTGATGATCGGCAGCAGGGCATTGCGCAGAATATGACGACGCTGGATCACCCCCGGTTTCAGCCCCTTGGCCCTGGCCGTCTTGACGAAGTCCTGCTGGGCGGCATCGAGCATCGAGGCTCGAGTCATGCGGGTATAGATGGCCATGAAGAACAGCCCGAGGGTGGTGGCGGGCAGGATGAGGTGCTTGGCCACGTCCAGCACGTGGGCCCAGCCGGTCAGTTCGGCCCCGACGGTGAACATGCCGTAGGCAGGCAACCAGTCGAGATAGACCGAGAACAGCACGACGGCCATCAGTGCCACCCAGAACAGAGGTGTGGCGTAGAAGAGCAGGGCAATGGCCATGATCACGGACCCCGAGACTCGCTTGGCGCGCTTGGCTGCCATGGCGCCGGCCAGGATGCCGAGGCCTAGAGACAGCACGAAGGCGGTACCGGTCAGCAGCAGGGTGGCCGGCAGACGCTCGAGGATCAGGTCGAGTACCGGCATCTGTTGGCGGTAGGAATAGCCGAAGTCCAGGGTGGCGATGCCGGAAACGTACTCCCACAACTGTACGTACAAGGGTTGATCGAGGCCGAAGCGTTCTCTCAACTGTTGCAGGAACTGCTCGTCACTGGCGCCGGCTTCGCCGGCGAGGATGGCGGCGGGGTCGCCCGGTGCCAGTTGGATGAGCACGAAGTTGAAAACGATGATCAGCAACAGGACGACAATGGCCTTGAGCAGCCGCATCAGGATCAGACGGGCATAGAGCATGCGAGTGCCTCATGACGAAACAGGGTGGCGGGGCGGTGAACCGCCCCGGCATGTCACTGGTCGATCCAGGCGTCCTTGAAACCGTCGTTGACGCCGACACCCGAGGTGATCAGGTTTTTGACGTTGCAGCGGTAAAGGGTCGGAAAACCAAGCTCCAGCAGCCAGCCTACCGGCACGTCTTCCTGCAGGATCTCCTGAACGTCGTGATAAAGCGCTTCGCGCTCGCTGTCCGGGTGAGCCGTGGCGGCTCGTGAGAACAGCTCGTCGACCTCGGCATTCTCGTAACCTTCGACGTTGTTCCAGGGCGAGCCTTTCTCGATGTTGTCCGAGAGATAGGTCCGGGAAATGCCGAGTGCGGGATCGCCGTACTGATAGAGGTAGGTGAAGGCCAGGTCGAAGTCCCAGTCCCCGAGACGCTGATTCCAGCCCCCCACGTCGGTCGCCTCGGTGCGGACGTTGATGCCGACTTCCTTGAGGTTCTGCTGCACGGCTTCGGCCCAGCGATTCCAGGTCTCGCCGTAGGGCAGAGGCAGCAGTGTGACCTCTTCGCCGTCATAGCCCATATCATCGAGCAGTTCTCGGGCACGATCGGGATTGTGGTCGTAGGGAGAAAGCGACGCGTTCTGGAAACGGGCATTGGAGCCGAAGGCGCCGAGTGGCACCTTGCCCATGCCGTTCCACAGCACGTCACGGGCGAATTCGCGATCCATGGCGTACATCACGGCCTGCCGGAACCGTTTGTCGGCTGTGGGCCCTTCGCGATTGTTCATCCATAGCATGGCGAAAGGACTGAAATATTCGTGTCCCTTGTCGCTGACGCAGGTATTGTCCATGGCGGTCAATCGCGGGATGTCGAAATTCTCCACGGTGCCGTAGGGCAAGACGTCGACGGTGCCGTTCTCGTAAGCGATTGCCCGGGACGCGCCGTCGGGGATGATGTGCCAGTTGATGCCATCCAGATAGGGAAGGTCATCCTGGTAGTAGTCATCGTTGCGGGTCAGTTTGATGACGGTGCCGCGATCCCAGCTTTCGAACTCGAAGGGGCCGGTGCCGATGGGATGGTTGTTGGCCTCATTTTCGCGGAAATCGGTGCCGGCATAGATGTGCTCGGGCACCATGGTGAAAGTGCCGGCTTCGAAGGAGAGCAGGAAAGGACCGAAGGGCTGTTTCAGGGTAAAGACCACGGTGTGATCGTCGGCTGCCTCGATAGTCTCGACATGCTGCAGCACGGCGCGAGCACTGGGATTGAGCTCGCGATGGAAGACATCGGCCGAGAACACCACATCCTCGGCGGTGAAGGGCTCGCCATCATGCCAGGTCACGTCGTCACGAAGATGGAAGGTGTAGGTCAGGCCATCGTCGCTGACATCCCAGGACTCGGCCAGTTGGGGGGTCGGTTCCAGGTCGGTCGTGTAGCGCAACAGGCCTTCGTAGATATTGCCGGCCACGGTACGTGTCGGTGCGTTCTGGATCATGCCGAGCACCAAGCCGGGGGGCTCCGGCTGGATGATGGTATCGATCACGCCACCATGCTGAGGTGTCTGGTCGTTGCCTTCCTGGGCGGAGATGACGCTCGAATTGAGCAGCGACAAGCCGGCCAGGGCGGCGATGAAAGGCATCTTCATGCGGTTCACCTTGATTTGTTGACGTTGTTATCGGAGTCGCGATGGTATCCGGGTGCCTCCCGGGGAACGCTATTGAACATAGCAGTGAGAGCAAAAACTGTCGACAGTCGGCAATCGACTATCGACACGAAGGCATTCTTCGCCATACTGGGTAATATTCAACGCCTTTCCGGAATGCCCAAATGTCCGAGCCTTCAGACACCTCGCCGTTCATCCAGCAGCGCAATCTGGTGGATCAGGTGGCCGATTACCTGACTCAGGCGATTATTCAACGGCGCTATGCGCCCGGGGAGCGTCTCTCCGAAGTCAGCCTGGCCGGAGAGCTCGGTATCAGTCGTGCGCCGGTGCGCGAGGCAGCGCGGCTGCTCGAGAGCCGTGGCTTGCTGGTATCGCGGCCACGTCGAGGGTTCTTCGTGCGCGCCCTCGAGGCTCGTGAGCTGGGGGACATCTTTGACTTGCGCCTGGCTCTCGAACGGCACGCCATCGAGCACCTGGTGAAGCATTACGATACGGAAGTGGAAAAGCGCTTGAGCCGGCAGGTCGAGCGGATGTGCGAGATTGCTGACAGTGGTGCCGATGAGGGGGCTCGGATCGAGGAAGATCTAAAGTTTCATCGACTCATGTTCGAGGCAACGGGCAACCGTCGTCTGCTCCGGGCGTTCGAGGACCTGTCCCATGAACTTCGGCTGTGCATTGCCTTGATCGGCAAGACCCACGAGGCGCCGGACAGTATCGCGGGCTCTCACTGGTGGTTACTGGAGGCCTTGAAGAGTGGCGATGCTCGGTCATGCCGGAACGCCATCGATTACCATATCGGCGTGGCGCGAGACTACGTGATCCAGGGGGTGCACGAAGCGCAGGTGCGCTGACCCCCTTCAGTTGGGGCGGGTCAGGCTGTCCCAGGCGCTCATGGCGCAGTCCGCGACGCCGAGCAGCTCCTCCCGCGAAGCGCCGTCCCGGGCCTGGATCGACATGCCGTGCTGCACGGTCGAATAGAAGGTGGCGATGGCGTGGCAGTGCGTGTTCTCGGGGAGTTCCCCCTCGTCGACGGCGCGACGCAGACGCCTCTCCAGGCAATCCCGGTTACCGCGCCGGTGTCGCTCCAGCTCGCTGCTGATCGACGGGTTGGAACCCCGGGGCTGGGGGGAAGCGAGCACGATCATGCAGCCCCGTGACTGATCGTGGCAGGTAAAGGCCCTGGCCGTGGCATACAGGACATGGGCGATAGCGTCCCGAGCGGTGGTCAGGCTGTCGACCGGCTCCCAGATGCCACTGCCGGCGGTTTTCACGTAGAACGCCATCGCCTCCTGGAACAGGGCCTCCTTGCTGCCGAAGGCCGCATACAGGCTGGGGGAATTGATGCCCATGGCGCGTGTCAATTCGCCCAGGGAGGCGTTGTCGAAGCCTCGCTCCCAGAACACCTCCATGGCCCGTGCCAGGGCTGCCTCCCTGTCGAAGCCGCGTGGCCTGCCGCGTGCTGCCATATCGGCCTCCTTTATGTGTCGTTCAATACAAAAATATCTTGACAGGATCGAGGATGTCCAGCCATCGTCATTTATGTATTGATCAATACATAAATTATTCGATCCTTTTGAGCGCAAGGGAGGCGCCGAACAAATCGGCGAGCGGAGCAAAGTGCAAGGCGCCCGGAGCGCAAGAACCGGAGCCTATGCGGTATAGGTGAGGATTCTGAGCACCGCGTAACGCAGCAATTTGCCCGCATAGACATTTGTTCGGTGTCTCCCAAGAGATGATGGGAGAAGAAGCATGACCCAACTGACAGACAAGGTCGCATTGGTGACAGGGGGAAGCCGGGGTATCGGTGCCGCAGTGGCGAAGCGGTTGGCCGGTGGTGGCGCCACGGTTGCCCTGACCTATGTCGGCAGCGAGGACAAGGCGCGAGCCGTGGTGGCGGATATCGAGCAGCAGGGCGGTCGTGCCATGGCGATTCAGGCCGACAGTCGTGACGATCGTTCCATCGAGAATGCGGTGGAGCGCGTGGCATCGAGCTTCGGCGGACTCGATATCCTGGTCAACAATGCCGGGGTATTTCTGATCGGGGATATCAACGAGCTGGAGCGTGATGACCTGGATCGCACCCTGGAGACCAACCTGCGGGCTCCCTTCGTGGCCATTCAGGCGGCGGCGCGTCACATGCGTGACGAGGGGCGCATCGTGTCGATCGGCAGCAATCTCGGGCCGCGCGTTCCCTGGCCGGGGCTCAGCCTTTACGCGATGAGCAAGACCGGCCTGATCGGGCTCACCAAGGGAGCCGCCCGAGACCTCGGGCCACGCGGCATCACCGTCAATGTCGTGCATCCGGGGTCCACCAATACCGACATGAATCCCGCCGATGGCGACCTGTCGGACCTGCAGCGTGGCGTCATGGCGATTCCTCGCTACAACGAGGCCGACGACGTGGCGAACCTGGTGGGCTGGCTGGCAGGCCCCGAAGGGCGCTCGGTGACCGGAGCGGAATTCACCATCGATGGAGGGGCCAACGCATGACCTCGCGTCTTGATACCGTGAAAGCCTACTTCCGGCGGGTGGACGCCGATGACCCCTCGGTGACCGCGCTGTTCACCGAAGATGTGAGCTTCTATTTCCCCAAGTTCGGCCCGGCATCGGGGAAGGTAGCACTGGTCGAGTTCGGGAGACGCATTCGCCGGGAAGTGCCCGAGCTCGTGCACGATATCGATGAGTTTCATTATATCGTCGACGACGACCATGTCGTGGTGGAGGGGACCGAGTCCGGGTGGCTTCGGGATGGCACAGCATGGCCCGATGGCGAGATCTCCCAGGGGCGCTTCTGTAGCGTGTTTGCCTTCGAAGGCGACTTGATCCGGCGCATGCATGTCTATGTCGATCCCGATTTCGGCAATGCCGATCAGGCTCGGTTGAACGCCCTGCGAGCCTGAGCGTTGGCCGAAACGTCGGCATCGCTTCCAGCCGGAGGGCCAGGCGTCTCGAGGCGCTCGGCCCTCCGGCTGTTCTCGTCTCGGTACCTTCCCCGGGAACATCCGTCCGAGGCTGTGGTCGACCCCAGCATGAGGCTCCCAGGCGGTATGACGGGAGCCGCCAACATATTTCAAGGAGAGCATGGCCATGCTGGCGTCACTACAGCGCTGGATCAACGACATGACAGCGACGTCGGAGACACGAGAGCCCCCGACCCTGGCCCTGGCGACGGCGGCACTGTTGTGCGAAGTGATTCGTGCCGATTATCGCCTCGACCCGGCCGAGCTCGAGGCCCTGCGTGACGAGCTCGAGCAGCGCCTCGGGCTCGACGATGACGCCCTTGCCGAGCTGATGGATCTGGCCCAGCGCGAGACCGAGACGGCGGTGGATCACCATCGTTTCGTTCGACTGGTGCGCGACGAGTGCGATTATGACGCACGGGTCGAGCTGGTGAGATCAATGTGGGCATTGGCCTTCGCCGATGGCGAAAAGGATGCGCTGGAAGAGCACCGTATTCGTCGCCTGTCCGAACTCCTGCATGTCAGCCATTCGGATTTCGTGCGTACCCGGCTGATGGAGGAGCAGCGTGCCGAAGGTGAGACCGGCACCGACTGAGGCGGCCTGGTCGGCATCGTCCTGATAGAATCGTTCATGGCGTGGTCCCCGGGCCACGACCCATGACGGAAAAGGGACGTAAAGGAGAGTCGGATGACGCGGGAAATCATGGTTCTGGGGGCCGGCATGGTCGGAGTGTCGGTGGCATGGCATCTGGCTCGACGTGGACACGATGTCACGCTGGTGGACCGCCGCGAGCCCGGGCGCGAGACCTCCTTCGGCAATGCCGGGTTGATCCAGCGCGAAGCGGTGCGCCCCTATCCCTTCCCACGTGATCTGGCCACCCTGGCACGGGTACTGCCCAATCGCGCAGTCGATATTCGTTATCGCCCGGGCGGCATGCTGCGTGCCGCGGGCCCGCTGTTGCAGTATTGGCGAAACTCCGCCCCGAGCCGCTATCGTCGCCTGATCCCGGAGTACGCCGCCTTGATCGGTCTCAGCCTCGACACTCATGCGCCCATGATCGAGGCCGCCGGCGCCGAGTCCCTGGTGCGTCGCGATGGCTGGCTCGAGGTGTACCGCCATGCCGGCAAGCTCGAGGCGCGGCTCGAGGATGCCGAGGAGAACGACGCCCGTTTCGGCGTTCACTACCGGCGCCTGGAGCCCGACGAGCTTGCAGCCATGGAGCCGAACCTGTCACCGGGTCTGGCCGGGGCGGTGCAATGGCAGGACTCCTGGTCGGTGGCCGATCCGGGAGGGCTGGTGCAGGCCTATGCGCGGGCCTTCGAGGCCGAGGGCGGGCGTGTGCTGTGCGGCGAGGTGAATGACGTGACAAGGGATAGCGAAGGATGGCGAGTCGAGGTCGATGGCCAGGATCGGCATGCGGCGGATGTGGTGCTTGCCATGGGGCCCTGGTCGCGTGCCTGGCTCGAGCGCCTGGGGCTGACGGTACCGCTGTTCGTCAAGCGTGGCTATCACATGCACTACGGTAGTGCCGGCGAGGCTCGCCTGAATCATTGGGTGATGGATGCCGAAGTGGGCTATCTGTTGGCACCAATGCGGGCCGGCATTCGCCTGACCACGGGGGCCGAGCTGGAACGCCTCGAGGCACCGCCTCACCACCAGCAACTGGCGGCCGCCGAGGCGCGGGCCAAGGAACTCTTCCCGCTGGGCGAGCGTCTCGAGTCGACACCCTGGAAGGGTGCCAGGCCATGCATGCCCGACATGAAGCCGGTCATCGGTCCAGCGCCGGGGCAACGAGGGCTATGGTGTGCCTTCGGTCATGGCCATCATGGCTTCACGCTCGGGCCCGCTACCGGTCACTTGCTCTCGCAGATGATGGATGGCGAGGCAACGGAGATCGAGATGGCGCCGTATCGCTTCGATCGCTTCTATTAATCTGACAATCAAATAGATCGTCCTGATCCGTCTGATTGTCGCTCGCATCACGCTGGCGCAGATGCGTGGATCTTCTGGTGTGGCGCGGGCTTGCGCCGGCCCGACAGAAAAGCTTGCCGGGTTAATAGAGAGCGGAACTCAACGCTTGGCCTTGCGCCGTTCGATGAATGTATGAATGAGCAGCTTGACGGCGAGCGTGAAGATGAAGACCAGCCAGCCGGCGGTGGCCATGACGTTGAACAGCAGCATCTTCTGTTCACCGTTCAGGGGGGTGATCAGGTAATCGATGCCGATCGCGAGAAGAAAGGCCAGGGTAAGCGGCAGGGCAAGGATGTGCATCCACATCTCCGTGCGCCGCTTGCGGACATGGTAGCGTCGCAGCATCACCCGGGTGGGACGGTGCATGAAGCTGATCAGGATCAGGCTGCCGGTCAGCAGCATGGCGGCGAGAAAGGGCTCGATATTGCCGATATGCACCGAGTAGCTCACCGACCAGTAGACCATCAGCCACATGAGGCCGGCCAGGATGGCGACGAGATCGGCGTAATAGCGTACCTTCGGCATGGTGTCCTCGCGGCTGTTTTCCGTCGGGGATGATACGTCAAATTCTCGCGACGTGAAGGACTTTTCTTTGGGCTGGGCGGGTCGCTGAGGCGAGCGCGACATTGCGGTATACTCAAGCGCCGCGAACCCACGCCAATACAGGATACGCCGTGAACTCGATGACCCTGACCCGCCCGGACGACTGGCACCTTCATCTGCGTGACGGCGAGGTGCTGCCCGCGGTGGTGCCCGCCAGTGCCCGCCAGATGGGGCGTGCCATCATCATGCCCAACCTGAAGCCGCCGGTGACGACCACCGAGCAGGCTCTCGACTATCGGCGACGCATCCTGGCAGCGGTACCGGAGGGAGAGCGCTTCGACCCCTTGATGACGCTTTATCTCACCGACCGTACCAGTGCCGAGGAGATCGAGCGGGCCCATGCCAGTGGGCAGGTGCATGCCGTCAAGCTCTATCCCGCCGGTGCCACCACCAATTCCGCCGCCGGGGTGACCGACCTTGCCCATTGCGATGCGGCCATCGCCACCATGGCTCGTCTCGGCATGCCATTGCTGGTGCACGGCGAGGTGACCGACGCCGATATCGATATCTTCGATCGCGAGGCGGTGTTCATCGAGCGTGTCATGAAGCCACTGCTGGATCGTCACCCGACGCTCCGGGTGGTGTTCGAACATATCACCACCGCCGATGCCGCCGCCTTCGTCACCGCCGCACCGGACAATGTGGCCGCCACGATTACCGCCCACCACCTGTTGTTCAACCGCAATCACATGCTGGTCGGCGGCATTCGCCCCCACTACTACTGCCTGCCGATCCTCAAGCGCGAGCGGCATCGCCAGGCGCTGGTGGAAGCCGCCACTTCCGGTAGCGGAAAGTTCTTCCTGGGTACCGACAGCGCACCTCACGCCAGGGGCGACAAGGAAAGCGACTGCGGCTGTGCCGGCGCCTACACGGCACCGGTGGCCCTCGAACTGTATGCCACCGCCTTCGAGGAAGCCGGCGCGCTGGAGCGGCTGGAAACCTTCGCCAGCCATGCCGGACCGGATTTCTATGGCCTGGCCCGCAACACCGACACCGTCACCCTGGTGCGTGAACCCTGGACGGTACCGGAGACGCTGCCTTACCTGGAGGGGCAGGACATCGTGCCGCTGCGGGGAGGCGAGACGCTGGGATGGAAGCTGAAAGCATGAAGCAGGTGTAGAAGAGGGAAGAGAAAAGAGGGAAGAGGGAAGAGGGAAGAGAGGGCAAAAAGAAGACGCCCCGCCAGAGGTCGGCTCTGGCGGGGCGTCTCGGCGTTGGGGACTCTCGGTGGTTCAGCTCTCGGCAGGCGCGTCGGCGGTCGCGGGTTCGGCGAGCCTGGCCACCATGGCGGTGACCATGCGCGTCGAGTGATCGGCGGCCTGAACCAGAAACTCCTCGAAGGAAAGGTGGTTGTCGCCGCCGCCGGCGATATCGGACAGGGCGCGAATCACCACGAAAGGGCAGCCGTAGAGATGACAGGTCTGGGCAATGGCCGCGGCTTCCATCTCGGCGGCGAGCATGGTGGGGAAGCGAGAGCGCGTCTGCTCCACCAGCTCCGGGCAGGCCATGAAGACGTCGCCGGTGGCGATCAGCCCCTCGACCACCTTGACCTCGTTCATGGCCTCGACGCTCTCGCGGGCGACTCGCACCAGGCGTTCGTCTGGCAGGTAGGCGGCTGGCATCTGCGGTACCTGTCCATGCTCGTAGCCGAATACCACGGCATCCACGTCGTGGTGACGCACTTCGCTGGAGACCACCACGTCACCGATCTCGAGCCCCTCGCCGAAACCGCCGGCGGATCCCGTATTGATGATCGCCTCGGGTTGGTACATGTCGAGCAGCAGGGTGGTGCCGACGGCGGCGTTCACCTTGCCGATGCCCGACTGAAGGATCACCACCTCGACATCATGCAGACGACCGCAGTGGAAAGTGCTTCCCACATGGTGGCGTGTCTCGCAGTCCTCCAGCATCGCCTTGAGCTGGGCGACTTCCTGGGACATAGCGCCGATGATGCCGATGCGTTTCATCTATCCGGTTCTCCGCTGTGTCGGGCGTAAAGGGTGAGGCGACGGCCAGGATACCGAGCGCAGCAGACAATCAGCCTTCTTCGGCGAAGATCTGGGTCCACTCGTTGCGCTTGGCCAGCAGATCGCGGGCCAGGTCCTTGGCGCCTTCCAGGCTGTGGCTGGCGGCCCAGCCGCACTGCAGCTCGTTGCAGGCCGGCACTTCGTCGGCTTCGAGAACATCCTTCAGAGTGCCTTCGAGCAGTGAGAGTACGCCGTCGTAGTCGTCATGATTGATCATGGCGACGTAGAAGCCGGTCTGGCAGCCCATCGGGCTGATGTCGACGACCTGTTCCGAATGGTTGCGCGAGAGCTCGGCCATGAGGTGCTCGAGCGAGTGCAGCGCCGGCATCTCCATGTGCGCCTTGTTCGGCTGGCAGATGCGCAGGTCGTACTTGTGGATGGTATCGCCATGCCGGCCGGTCTTGATGTCGGCGAGGCGAACATAAGGTGCCTTCACCTTGGTGTGGTCGAGGTTGAAGCTTTCGACATTCATCTTGTCGCTCATCGAGAAACCTCGCGAGTCGGTGGAAAGTCAGGGGCGTATTCTACCGGAGTGCGACGAAAGGTGCACGGGGAAGAGTGTGACCATCGGCTTCATGACCCGGGGAGCTTTCCTGGTCCTTTCCCGACGCACCATGATGTCCTCTTCCCTCTTCCCTCTTCCCTCTTCCCTCTTCCCTCTTCCCTCTTCCCTCTTCACCTCTTGCTCCTCACCCTTTCCCCAGCGCCATGGCGTCGTGCATCTCGGCGGCCACCAGAGTGTTCTCGAGCAGGGAGGCGACGGTCATCGGTCCGACCCCGCCGGGTACCGGCGTGATATGGCTGGCTCTGGCCGCAGCGGGTTCGAATTCGACGTCACCGATCAGGCTGCCATCCTCCTGACGATTGATGCCCACGTCGATGACGATGGCATCGTCGCGGACCCACTCGCCCTTGACCAGGCCGGGCATGCCCACCGCCACCACCAGCAGCTCGGCACGCCGCACATGGGCCTCGAGGTCGCGAGTGAAGCGATGGCAGACGGTGGTGGTGCAACCGGCCAGCATCAGCTCGAGGGACATGGGGCGACCGACGATATTGGAGGCGCCGACCACGGTGGCATCCATGCCGCGAACATTGAGGTCGCTTTCCTGCAGCAGGGTGATCACTCCCTTGGGCGTACAAGGGCGCAGCAGCGGGAGGCGCTGGGCGAGTCGTCCCAGGTTGTAGGGGTGGAAGCCATCGACATCCTTGTGCGGGTGGATGCGCTCGAGGATAGGGCGCGGGTCCATATGCTCGGGAAGGGGGAGCTGGACCAGAATGCCGTCGATGGTGGTGTCGGCGTTCAGGTCATCGACCAAAGCCTCAAGGGCTTCCTGGGAGGTGTCGGCGGGCAGCCGGTGCTTGACCGACGCGATGCCGGCCTCTTCGCAGGCACGCTGCTTGTTGCGCACATAGACATGGGAGGCGGGGTCCTCGCCCACCAGCACGACAGCGAGTCCGGGGGTGCGCGCGCCGGCCTCGTGGCGTGCCTGCACCTGGCGTGCAACCTGCTGACGGACGCGGGCGGCAATGGACTTGCCATCGATCAGTTGGGCGGTCATCGAGCTTCCCTCTGGCGGTCGGGTGGATGAAGGGAGGAATTTTCGCATGACCAGGCGTCCAGGCAAAGCGAAGGCAATGACGCTATCAACTTGACGGCGGCGGAAAGTTCCGTAGAATACGCAGCGCTTGACGAGGCCTCTGCGGCGACGTCAGGGCCGTGCAAGAGCCGGCGGGGTGTAGCGCAGTTTGGTAGCGCGCCTGCTTTGGGAGCAGGATGTCGGGGGTTCGAATCCCTCCACCCCGACCACAAGCTATTGATTGATCAGCAAGATTTTTTATCGATAGCTTGCGGCAAGGCGCTTGGGAACGTAGAATGCGCCCATAGCTCAACCGGATAGAGCAACGGCCTTCTAAGCCGTAGGTTGCAGGTTCGAGTCCTGCTGGGCGCGCCATGTTCAATGGTTCCCGTCTGGCGGAGCGAAACGGTCGAGCAGTGTCGTCCATGGTGGATGTAGCTCAGTGGTAGAGCCCCGGATTGTGGCTCCGGTGGTCGTGGGTTCGATCCCCATCATCCACCCCATTGCCTCCCTCTGATGTATTCCCGTGAATTTTCTGTCAGGCCCTTTTTTCGCGATAGTCGCTTCCCGATTGCGCAGTTTTCGCGGTCCGATGGCAATTCTTTTCCCGAATTCCCCTTGAAGTACGCTGGTTAGCCCTCATTTGTCAGGGCATGGCGCTTGCCAGTGCGTAGCGGGATTCATAGAATTCCCTCCTTTGAACGTTTCAACGCTATCCACAGAACCAACGCCCCCGTCGGTGTAGAGGACAATTCATGCAAGTTTCCGTCGATACGACCTCCCAGATTGAACGCCGCGTCAAGGTGCAGGTGCCGGCCGCCGAAATCGATGAGGCCGTCGCTGCCCGTCTCAAGGACGCCGCCAAGACCGTGCGCATGGATGGTTTCCGCAAGGGCAAGGTCCCGATGTCGGTGATCCGCCAGCGTTACGGCAGCGAAGTGCGCAACGAGGTGGTCGGCGAGGTGATGCGTGAGCGTTACGTCCGCGCCATCACCGACGAGAACCTCAATCCGGCCGGCTATCCGCAGATCGAGGCCGACGTCAACGAGACCGGCAAGGACCTGGAGTTCACCGCGACCCTCGAGGTCTATCCGGAAGTCGAGCTGTCCTCCATCGAGGGCACCGAGGTCGAGCGCCCGGTCGTCGAAGTGGCCGATGCCGACGTCGCCGAAATGATCGAGACCCTGCGCAAGCAGAATGCCGGCTGGGAAGACGTCGAGCGCGCCGCCGAGGATGGCGACCAGTTGACCATCGACTTCCAGGGCTACCTCGGTGACGAGCCGTTCGAAGGCGGCAGTGCCGAAGGCCATGAGCTGGTGATCGGTTCCGGCAGCTTCATCCCCGGTTTCGAAGAGCAGTTGATCGGCGCCAGTGCCGGGGACGACAAGGAGCTCAAGGTTACCTTCCCCGAGGATTATCAGGCCGAGCAACTGGCCGGCCAGGAAGCGACCTTCAAGGTCAAGGTCCATGCCATCAAGGCACAGTCGCTGCCCGAGGTGGATGCCGAGTTCGTCAAGCAGTTCGGTGTCGAGGATGGTGACCTGGAGCGCTTCCGCGAGGAAATCTCGAAGAACATGACGCGCGAGGCCGAGCAGGCCGTTGACAACCGCGTCAAGCAGCAGGTGCTCGAGGCGCTGAAGAAGGCCAACGACATTCCGGTGCCCCAGGCGCTGATCCAGCAGGAAACCGATGGCCTGAAGCGTCAGGCGGCTCAGCAGTTCGGCCTCGGCGAGGACTTCGACGTCAGCCAGCTGCCTGATGAGCTGTTCGCCGAGCAGGCCAAGAGCCGGGTCCAGATCGGCCTGCTGCTGGCCGAAGTCATCAAGGTCAACGAGCTCGACGCCAGCGATGACGACATCAAGGCCAAGGTCGAGGAACTGGCGCAGCAGTATCAGGAGCCGGAGCAGGTCGTCGAGTACTACATGGGCAATGACGAGATGAAAAATCAAGTCAAGTCCGCCATTCTCGAAGAGAAGGCTGTCGATGTGCTGCTCGAACAGGCCAGCGTCAAGGACGTCGAGATGAGCTACCAGGAGGCGCTCGCCGCAGCCCAGCAACAAGGTGGTGGTGACGAGGAAGCCGAGGAAGAGGCTGACGAAAGCCAGGCCTGATCCTTCCCGATCGCTTCGCCTGGCCCTGGTCGGGCGAAGCGTCAGCCGCCGCTTCCATACATCGGATGCAAGGACATCACCCAGATGAGTAACGAGTTCGATATCCAATCCGCCGGCGGCCTGGTGCCGATGGTGGTCGAGCAGAGCGCGCGGGGCGAGCGGTCCTACGACATCTACTCCCGGTTGCTCAAGGAACGTGTGATCTTCCTGGTGGGCCCGGTCGAGGACTACACGGCCAACCTGCTGGTGGCGCAGTTGCTGTTCCTGGAATCCGAGAATCCGGACAAGGACATCCACCTGTACATCAATTCGCCGGGTGGCTCCGTGACGGCGGGCATGTCGATCTACGACACCATGCAGTTCATCAAGCCGGACGTCTCGACGGTGTGCATCGGTCAGGCGGCCAGCATGGGTGCACTGCTGCTGGCCGGCGGTGCCCACGGCAAGCGTTACTGCCTGCCGAATTCGCGGATGATGATCCACCAGCCGCTGGGCGGCTATCAGGGTCAGGCGTCGGACATCGAGATCCACACCCGCGAGATTCTTGGTATCCGTGAGCGCCTCAACCAGATCCTGGCGCACCACACCGGGCAGAAGTTCGAGACGATCGCCAAGGATACCGACCGCGACAACTTCATGAACGGCGAGCAGGCAGCGGAATATGGCCTGATCGACGCCGTGCTGGATAAGCGGCCGACATCCTGATAGCGTGAAATTCACCACGCTCTGATTACGTGATTCCCGGCGGTCTCAGGGCCGCCGCTGTGAGAGAGGTACGCGAATGGCCGACGGCAAAGGCAAGGACGAAGACGGCAAGCTGCTGTACTGCTCGTTCTGCGGCAAGAATCAGAACGAGGTGCGCAAGCTGATTGCCGGTCCGTCCGTGTATATCTGCGATGAGTGTGTCGACCTGTGCAACGACATCATTCGCGAGGAAGTTCTCGATGCCGATGCCGAGAGCGATGAGGAGCGTCTGCCCGCCCCGCGCGAGATTCGTCACACTCTCGATGACTACGTGATCGGCCAGGACCGCGCCAAGATGGTGCTGTCGGTGGCGGTCTACAACCATTACAAGCGTCTGCGCTATGGCGCCAAGGATGAAGTCGAGCTCGGCAAGTCGAACATCCTGCTCATCGGTCCGACCGGCAGCGGCAAGACATTGCTGGCCGAGACGCTGGCGCGGCTTCTCAATGTTCCCTTCACCATCGCCGATGCAACCACGCTGACCGAGGCCGGTTACGTGGGCGAGGATGTCGAGAACATCATCCAGAAGCTGCTGCAGAAGTGCGACTATGATGTGGACAAGGCCCAGCGGGGCATCGTCTATATCGACGAGATCGACAAGATCTCGCGCAAGTCGGACAACCCGTCCATTACCCGCGATGTTTCGGGGGAGGGCGTTCAGCAGGCGCTGCTCAAGCTGATCGAGGGCACGACGGCTCAGGTGCCGCCCCAGGGAGGGCGCAAGCATCCGCAGCAGGAATTCCTGCAGGTCGACACCACCAACATGCTCTTCATCGTCGGTGGTGCCTTCGCCGGTCTCGACAAGGTCATTCGCGACCGTGCCGAAAAAGGCGGTATCGGCTTCAATGCCGAGGTCAAGAGCAAGGATGAGACCAAGGGTGTCGGCGACCTGCTGCTCGATGTCGAGCCGGAGGACCTGGTCAAGTTCGGGCTGATCCCCGAATTCGTCGGCCGGTTGCCGGTGATCGCGACCCTGACCGAGCTGACCGAGGATGCGCTGATCCAGATCCTCACCGAGCCCAAGAACTCCTTGATCAAGCAGTATGCGCGTCTGTTCGACATGGAGAACGTGGAGCTCGATTTCCGCGAGGATGCCCTGCGGGCGGTGGCCGCCAAGGCCATGGCACGCAATACCGGGGCACGCGGTCTGCGCTCGATTCTCGAGTCAGTGCTGCTCGACACCATGTATGAAATTCCTTCCATCGAGGGAGTCTCCAAGGTGGTGATCGATGCCTCGGTAATCGCCAACGAGAGCGAACCGTTGCTGATCTATTCCCAGCAGGACGAATCGCGGGTCGACGGCACCAGCGGCTAGCCTGCCGAGCCAGCCGGTCCCGTACCGGGGCCCCGGACAGGGAGTCGTCACGAGAAGGGCCGCCTGGCGGCCCTTTTCTGTGCCGCGCCGTTGCCAAGACCTTGCAATGTCGGGGTATCGTCCCCATTCCCTTGGTATTCACCCGAATCGTTTGAGGAACGTCTGCGATGCAGCAGAACGCCGAACAGACCCTTAGTCTGCCCCTTTTGCCGCTGCGGGACGTGGTCGTCTACCCGCAGATGGTCATTCCGCTGTTCGTCGGCCGGGAGAAATCCATCCAGGCGCTGGAAACGGCGATGGAAGCCGACAAGCGCGTGCTGCTGGTGGCACAGCGCGAGGCCAGTAAGGACGATCCGGACAACGAGGACCTTTTCTCCATCGGCACCGTGGCCGAGATCATGCAGCTGCTCAAGCTGCCCGACGGTACCGTCAAGGTGCTGATCGAGGGAGAGTCCCGGGCCGATATCCGTGACATTCAGGCCGTCGACGACGGCTACAGCCGCGCCGAGGTGGTGCTGCGCGAGAGCGAGCCACTGACCGAGCGTGAACAGGACTCCCTCGTCCGCGTATTGCTCAACCAGTTCGAGCAGTACGTCAAGATGTCCAAGAAAGTGCCCAACGAGGTGCTGAATTCGCTGTCCGGCATCGAGGATCCGAGCCGGCTGGTCGATACCATCTGTGCCCACTTGTCGCTGAAGATCGACGACAAGCAGCAACTGCTCGAGATGGATCGGGTGCGCGACCGGGTCGAGCACCTGATGGCGCTCATCGAGTCCGAGATCGATCTGCTTCAGGTCGAGAAGCGTATTCGCTCGCGGGTCAAGGACCAGATGGAGAAGTCCCAGCGCGAGTACTATCTCAACGAGCAGATGAAGGCCATCCAGAAGGAGATGGGCGAGCTCGAGAATGTGCCTAACGAGGCCGATAAGTACGAGCAGGCCATCGATGAATCCGGCATGCCCAAGGAGGCGGCCGAGAAGGCCAGGCAGGAGCTGAGCAAGCTGCGCATGATGTCGCCGTCCTCGGCCGAGGCCACGGTGGTGCGCTCCTACCTGGACTGGCTGACCTCGGTGCCCTGGAAGAAACGTACCCGGGTGCGCCATGACATTCAGCACGCCCAGAAGGTGCTGGACGAGGATCACCATGGCCTGGAAGAGGTCAAGGAGCGCATTCTCGAATACCTGGCCGTCCAGAAGCGGGTCAAGAAGCTCAAGGGCCCCGTGCTGTGCCTGGTCGGCCCTCCCGGGGTCGGCAAGACCTCGCTGGGACAGTCCATCGCCCGCGCGACCAACCGCAAGTACGTTCGTCTTGCGCTCGGCGGTGTGCGCGACGAGTCCGAGATTCGTGGCCATCGTCGCACCTATATCGGCTCGTTGCCGGGCAAGATGGTCCAGCGCATGAGCAAGGCCGGGGTCAAGAACCCCCTGTTCCTGCTCGACGAGGTCGACAAGATCGGCATGGATCATCGGGGCGACCCTGCCTCGGCGCTGCTCGAAGTGCTCGATCCCGAGCAGAACGACAAGTTCAGCGACCACTACCTCGAGCTGGACTACGATCTCTCGGAGACGCTGTTCATCTGTACGGCCAACTCGATGAACATCCCCGGTCCTCTGCTCGATCGGATGGAGGTCATCCGCCTGCCGGGCTATACGGAAGACGAGAAGCAGGCCATTGCGCGTCGCTACCTGGTGCCCAAGCAGCTCAAGGCCAACGGCTTCAAGGCGGATGAGCTGGCATTTTCCGACGAGGCCCTGCTGGAGCTGATTCGCTACTACAGCCGGGAAGCCGGTGTGCGCGAGCTCGAGCGCCAGATCGCCAAGGTCTGCCGCAAGGTGTTGCGTCAACGTCTCGAGCAGGAGAGCAAGGAGGGCGCCCAGGCGCCCGATCACCTCTCGGCGGCGGATATCGAGGCCTACGCCGGCGTGCGCCGCTATAGTTACGGTCTGGCCGATCAGGAAGACCAGGTGGGCCGCGTGACGGGCCTGGCCTGGACCTCGGTGGGCGGCGAGCTGCTCAACATCGAGTCGGTGGTCACACCCGGCAAGGGCCGGCTCGACAAGACCGGCTCGCTGGGTGACGTGATGAAGGAGTCGGTCAGCGCTGCCCAGACGGTCGTGCGGGCGCGTGCGATCTCGCTCGGTGTCGACCCTGAGCGCTTCGAGAAGGAAGACTTGCACATCCACGTGCCCGAAGGGGCAACGCCCAAGGATGGGCCGAGTGCCGGTATCGCCATGGTCACCGCCATGATTTCGGCCTACACTGGTCGACCGGTACGCTGTGATGTCGCGATGACAGGCGAGGTCAATCTGCGTGGAGAAGTCTTGCCGATCGGTGGTCTCAAGGAGAAATTGCTGGCGGCCAGGCGGGGTGGTATAAAGACGGTGCTTATACCGGAGGAGAACCGCCGCGACTTGAAGGAGGTTCCTGATAACATCAAGGATGCTCTGGAGATTCGACCCGTTCGTTGGATTGATGAGGTTCTTGAGGTTGCGTTAACCGAAAAAGTGGGTTCGGATAACGAAGAAACACGAGCGGAGGAACCGGCCTCTTCTCACTCGATGATCAGTACACACTGACGTTTTTTCGCCATCATGCCGAGGCGAAAAGCCCGGCATGATGGGGATTATCAGGGATGGTCGCTTGACACGTCTTTCATCGCATTGCTATAAACTAGCGCTATGCTGTGATCGCGTCATTCAGCCGTAAGTCTCGCCGATTAGAGCCAATTTACGAAACAGTCAAGGGGTGAAGTGTGAATAAATCCGAGCTGATCGAAGCCATTGCCGCGTCTGCCGATATTCCCAAAGCCGCTGCCTCGCGCGCGCTCGATGCCATGGTGGACACTGTGGCCGATAGCCTGAAGAAAGGCGATAGCGTGTCCCTGGTGGGATTTGGTACCTTCACTGTCAAGGAGCGCGCGGCACGCACCGGTCGTAACCCGCAGACGGGTGAGCCGATCCAGATCAGCGCTGCCAAGGTGCCGAGCTTCAAGGCCGGCAAGGCGCTGAAGGATTCCGTCAACTAAGGTGTCGCGTATCGCCGACCACCGTTGACGTCGGGTCCCATGCAGGCGCATCGCTCAGCGGTGCGCCTGTTTTTTTTGACGCCTGGCCCGGGCTGCGAGGGCGCCGATGACCTCGCGTCCCGAGGGTCGCCAGACCCTCGAGGATGCGTATAATGTGGCGCGTTCCGACACTCTTCATTCAGCAGAGGCCTGCATGCTGCAAAGTATTCGTGACCGCTCCGCCAGTTGGGGCGCCAAGATCATCATCGGTGCCGTAGTGGTAGCCATGGCACTGTTCGGTGCGGAGTCGCTGATCGGTTTGCTGGGCAACGACGGTGACGATGTCGCCACGGTCAATGGCGAATCGATCCCGCGCCAGCAACTGGAGCTAGAGGTGCAGCGCGCCATCCGCAGTGGCCAGGTACCTCCCGAACAGGAGCGCGAGCTGCGTGGCCAGATGCTCGACAGCCTGATCTCCGAGCGCCTGCTGGCCCAGCATGCCGAGGAGGGGGGCATGCACCTCTCGGAGAGTCAGATCGATCAGTTGATCGTCAGCCTGCCCGAGTTCCAGGATCAGGACGGCAACTTCTCGCAGGAACTGTTCCGTAACCGCCTCTCCAGTGCCGGCTTCACCCCGCTGGCGTTTCGCGATCAACTGCGTGCGGACATGAAGCGTCGCCAGCTTCAGCAGGGCCTGGCCGTCAGCGAATTCAGCCTGGAGACGGAAGAGCAGCGCCTGGCCGCCCTGCGACGCCAGGCGCGCAGCTTTCGTCATCATGCCTTGACCGCCGATGACCTGGAGAGCCGCCCGGAAGTCAGCGATGAGGAGCTTCAGGCCTATTACGAATCGCATGCCGACGACTACCAGCGTCCGGAACAGGTCAAGCTGGCCTATGTCGTGCTGGATCGAGAGCGCATGGCCGAGCAGGTGGATGTCAGCGAGCAAGCCTTGCGTGATGCCTGGGAGGCCGAAGCCGCCGATGCCGATCGTCGCGTATCGCACATCATGGTCGACTTCGGTGATCAGCGGACTCGTGAAGAGGCCGAGGCACGGCTCGAGCAGGCACGACAGCAGCTTGCCGAGGGCGAGTCCTTCGCCGACCTGGCCGCCGAGTTCTCCGACGATTCCTCGACCCGTGACCAGGGCGGCGACCTCGGGGTCATCAGCCGTGGCTTTTTCGGTGACGCCTTCGATGAAGCGGCGTTCTCCCTGAAGGAAGGCCAGGTATCGAATATCGTCGAAACCGGCAATGGCCTGCACCTGATCAAGGTAACCGAGCTGGACCGGCCTTCCTTCGAGGAAGCGCGGGATCGGCTGGCCCGGGAGGTTGCCCGGGAGCAGGTATCGTCTACCTTCGATGAGCGTGCCCAGCGATTGATCGACGAGAGCTTTGCCGCCGAGGATCTGCAGAGCGTGGCAGAGGATCTGCAACTCGAACGGCAGACCAGCGGTTGGGTCAGTCGCGAGAGTGTCGAAGGCGTTCTCTCCGAGCCGGGCGTGATGCGCCAGGCCTTCACGCCGGACGTGCTCGAGGAGGGTTTCAACAGCGAGGTCATCGAACTCGACGAGGACCGCCGCATGGTCCTGCGCGTGCTCGAGCATCGCGAGGCCACGACGTTGCCGCTCGAGGAAGTACGCCCGCAGGTAGCCGAGGCCGTACAGGCGCACAAGACGCGAGAGGCGCTGAAGGACGAGGCGGATCGCCTGATCGAAGCGTTGCGGTCCGGTGAAGCACCGGCGATCGACTGGCAGCGGACCGAGAGCCTTAGCCGGCAGGATGACAGCGAGCTTGCCCGGCCCGTGGTGGAGGCGGTCTTCCGTCTGCCGCACCCCGAGGGTGATGAGGCCGTCTACGGTCGTGCCACCGATGGGCAGCGTGTCGTGTTGCTCGCCCTGGACGAGGTCGCCGACGGCCAGGTCAACGAACAGAGTGAGGCCTTCGTGGCCCGCATGGCGCAACAACTGCGCTCCCAGGCGGCTGTCAACGGCCTGCTTGGTTTCCTGCGCGAACAGGCGGAAATCGAGCGGTTCTGATCCTCCGGGGTGGGGAGCAAAGGGTGAGGATGAGGGGGAAGTGCCCCTCATCCTTCACGTTTCTCGGTAACGGCTTTCCTTCCGGCATTCCTTGCCTCTCGCCTCGCATCGCGCATTTCACACCGGACACCGCGTAGTTCCATGCCCACGCCGCTCGCCGATACCCCCGTACACGTGATCACCGGCTTTCTCGGTGCCGGCAAGAGTTCGTTGATCCATCATCTGCTGGCCCACAAGCCGACGGACGAGCGCTGGGCCGTGGTCATCAATGAATTCGGTCGCGTCGGTATCGACCAGGCGATGTTCGATGCGGATGACGACCTGATCGTCGAGTCGTTGCCCGGCGGCTGTCTCTGCTGCCAGCAAGCCGTGGTGTTGCGCGCCACGCTGATCAGGTTGCTGCGCCGTCACCGACCGGATCGTCTGATCATCGAGCCCTCGGGACTGGGGCATCCCTCGGGCCTGCTGGATCTGTTGCGCGGCGAAGGATTTGCCGACGCGCTGGATATTCGCGGCGTGGTGGCCGTGCTGGATCCTCGTCGGCTGGACGATGCCCGTGCCATGGCGCATGAGACCTTTCTTGACCAACTGCACATGGCCGATGCGGTGGCCTTGACCATGACCGACCTCGCCAGCACTCGACAGACGGCAGCGGCACGACACTGGCTGGAGGCGTTCTGGCCACCGCGTCGTTGGGTACGCGACGCCCCCCATGGTCGTCTGCCGAGCGATTTGCTGCTCTCGGCCGAGCCCGGCGTCGGCGAAGCGGTCGCGACGCCGAGCTCGCATCACCACGCCGGGACGATGCACCGGGGCGTCTCGAGCGAGCCGGAGCGAGGAACGCCAGTGCTCGAGCGGGGCAGCGCCCTCGGGCATGCCAGCCTGGGCTGGCGTTGGCACCCCCGGGATCGCTTCGATCGCCATGCCCTGGAAGCGCAGTTGGCGTCCTTGCCGACCATGCTGCGGGTCAAGGGGGTATTTCATACCGACCGGGGCTGGCTATTCTACAACCGGACATCGGGAGCGTTGGAGGTTCGGTCGAGTGTCTGGCGGCATGATTCGCGGCTGGAGTTGCTGGGCGAACCGGATGAGATGCCCGATGCGAGGAACCTGGAAAGGTCCCTGACCGACTGCCTCGAGACACGACGGTGACGCACACGTCATTGTCGTCCTGATGGATGTACGCTGGCCGGCTGCTGCCTAGGCTAGGAATCAGGAGGCGTCTCGGCGAGAAAATTCCGCGACCTACCAGGGTGTCGTCATGTATCGAGTGCGTCGCTGGGCGGTACGTCACGCCCGTGCCTTCGAGCTGCTCTATGCGGGACTCGAAGCCCTGCTGAAGCGCTCGGCGCCATGGCTGGAGCGAATCGGCTATGCGCGTCTCGAGGCACCCGTGGCCCGTCTCGAACGGTGGATCAAGGGGCTGCTGTTCGACTGCCAGATGTGTGGTCACTGCGTGCTGAGCTCGACCGGTATGTCGTGTCCGATGAATTGTCCCAAGCGGCTGCGTAACGGTCCCTGTGGTGGCGTGCGCGAGGACGGCGGCTGCGAGGTCAAGCCGGAGATGCGCTGCGTGTGGCTGGATGCCTGGGAGGGCAGCCAGCGCATGAAACACGGGGATCGCATTCATGTCGTGCAGTTGCCCGTGGACGCCTCGCTGGAAGGCACGTCTTCCTGGCTGCGAGTCGCCCGGGGCGAGCATGATGCAGAGGCAGGAGGCCGGCGATGAAGTTCGATGACGAGCCGGTTCCCGGCTATTCACTGCCCGTGTTGCCGGGGCACGTTTCTCCCGGTCGGCTAGAACGGGTCCTGCGGGCCGGGCGCTTCGCCGTGACCACCGAGATCGATCCGCCGGACTCCGCGGACCCGGCTGAGGTCCTGCGGCGTGCCGCGATCTTCGATGGTTATGTCGATGCCATCAATGCCACCGATGGCTCCGGGGCCAACTGCCACATGTCCAGCGTCGGCGTCTGCTCGCTGCTGACCCGGGTCGGCTATGCGACCATCCTGCAGATGTCCTGCCGGGACCGTAACCGGATCGCCATGCAGGGCGAGATTCTCGGAGCGGCCGCCATGGGCGCCTGCAATCTGCTGTGCCTGACCGGAGATGGCGTCCAGGCCGGTGATCACCCCCATGCCCGCCCGGTCTTCGATCTCGATTCACTCTCCCTGCTCGAGATGGCGCGCCGCATGCGCGATGAATCCTGCTTCGAAAGCGGTCGTCCGATAGACTCGCCGCCGCGCGTGTTTCTTGGTGCAGCAGCCAACCCCTTCATGCCGCCCCGGGCCTGGCGGGCTCAGCGCCTGGCCAAGAAGGTGGCGGCCGGGGCGCGTTTCATCCAGACCCAGTACTGTTTCGATACCGCCACGCTGCGGGATTTCATGGCCGAAATCGCCGACTACGGCCTGCTGGAAGGGCCCGACCGTGTCCATGTGCTGGTCGGTATGGGCCCGCTGGCCTCGGCGCGCAGCGCGCGCTGGATACGCGACAACGTGCCCGGGATCCATATCCCCGACGCCGTGATCCGCCGTCTCGAAGGCGCCAGCAATCAGCGCGAAGAGGGCGCGCGCCTGTGTCGCGATATCCTGCAGGAAGTGCGTGAAATCGAAGGCGTCAGTGGCGCCCATATCATGGCCTATCGCCAGGAAGCCACGGTGGCGCGCATCATCGAGGAAACCGGTGTGCTGGAGGGGCGGGTGCCCTGGTATCCCGGTCGCGACGATCCCGCCGAGCTCAATCCGGAAGCACCGGATGCGGCCGGTGATCTGCCGGCCGCGGTCTCGAGCTGAAGGTCACTCGGAGAGCGTGATACGCCGTAGCGTCAGATCCTGACCGGGCGCGGCCTCGATTTCCCAGCCGACGCCGGGCTGCCAGTCACCCAGCACGAAGCGGCGGGCTGCCTGCCCGTCGACCTCCAGGTCATGGACATCGGGCCGATGGGTATGGCCATGGATCAGGGTGGTCACGCCATGTGCGTGCAGGGCCTGCACGACGTCTTCCGGCGTCACATCCATGATGTCCTCGGCCTTGTTGGTGTTGGCCTCGCCGGAGTGCTCGCGCAACTGTCGGGCCAGTTCGAGACGCTCGGGAATCGGCATGGCGAGAATCTGCGCCTGCCACTCAGGGTCGCGCGACTGCGACCGGAACGCCATGTAGGCCTCGTCGCGGGTGCAGAGGCTGTCGCCATGCATCAGCAGGACCCGTTCGTCACCCAGGGTCACCAGGCTGGGGTCGGGGAGCAGAGTGGCGCCGGCTTCCCGGGCGAACCGCTCGCCGAGCAGGAAGTCACGATTGCCATGCATCAGGTAGAGGCGAGTGCCGGCATCGGCAAGCGCCTTGAGAGCCGAGATCACGCGACGGGCCAGAGGGGCGGTGCCGGTCGGGTCGGCGTCGCCGAGATCGAGCAGGTCATCGCCGATCCAGGCCTCGAAGAAATCCCCCAGGATATAGAGGGCGTCGGCATCACTGGCGCGCTCATCCAGCCAGCGCAGGAAGTCTTCGGTGATCGCCGGGGCGCCGGGGTGCAGGTGCAGGTCGGAAATCAGCAGGGTGGCCATGTCGTGTTCCGTGGGCGGAGGCGAATGGAGAGCAAAGACGACGCCCGCCGAGGCGGGCGCGAATCACCGGGCGACCGAGGGTCAGTCGGTGGCATCCTGGAGGCGAGCGCTCTGGATGATGACATCCTCGGCAGGCACGTCGGCATGCATGCCGCGGCGCGTGGTCTTGACCGATTTGATACGCTCGACCACATCCATGCCTTCGACGACGTTACCGAAGACACAGTATCCCCAGCCCTGCAGGTTCTTGCCGCGGTGGTTGAGGAAATCGTTGTCGGCGATATTGATGAAGAACTGGGCCGTGGCCGAGTGCGGATCCTGGGTGCGGGCCATGGCCAGCGCACCGACACGGTTCTCCAGGCCATTGTCGGCCTCGTTCTCGATCGGCTCGTGAGTCGGCTTCTGGTTGAAATCCAGATCGAAGCCGCCGCCCTGGACCATGAAACCGTCGATCACCCGATGGAAGAGGGTGTTGTCGTAGAAGCCTTCGCGCACGTAGCGTTCGAAGTTGGCCGCCGTCTTCGGTGCCTTGTCGTGGTCCAGGGCGATGACGATATCGCCGAAATTGGTTTGCAGCGTGATCATGACGATTTCCTGTCTTCGGGGCAGACGCCTTGGCGCCATGCATGGGCGTGGCGCTATAATAGCGGTTTTGCGTCGATGCGCGAAGCCGGATACCCCGGCGGCGCCCGACAGGCCCGCGTTCAACCAGAGGTTGCCCAATCAACATGACCGAGACCACCAGCGCGCCGAACTTCATTCGCAACCAGATCCAGGAGGAGCTCGAGGCCGGCCGGCACGACAGGATCGTTACCCGGTTCCCGCCGCATCCCAATGGCTTCCTGCATATCGGCCATGCCAAGTCGATCTGTCTGAATTTCGGGCTCGCCGAGCAGTTCGGTGGCGACTGTAACCTGCGCTTCGACGATACCAATCCGGAGAAGGAAGAGCAGGCCTACATCGATGCCATCAAGGAAGACGTGAACTGGCTGGGCTTCGAATGGGCCGGCGAGGTGCGTTTCGCATCCGACTATTTCGACCAGCTTTATGCCTGGGCCCAGCACCTGGTACGCGAGGGCAAGGCCTACGTGGATGACCTGTCGCCCGACGAGATCCGCGAGTATCGCGGCACCCTCACCGAGCCGGGACGGCCGAGCCCGTATCGGGAGCGGGGCGTCGAGGAGAACCTCGACCTGCTCGAGCGTATGCGGGTGGGCGAATTCGCCGAAGGCGAGAAGGTGCTGCGGGCCAGGATCGACATGGCCTCGCCCAATATCAACCTGCGCGACCCGATTCTCTACCGCATTCGTCATGCCAACCACCATCAGGCCGGCGACAAGTGGAAGATCTATCCGTCCTACGATTTCACCCATGGCCAGTCGGACGCCCTGGAAGGGGTGACGCACTCCCTCTGCTCGCTGGAGTTCGAGGATCATCGGCCGCTCTATGACTGGTTCCTGGAGCAGCTGCCCGTACCGTCGCGGCCGAGGCAGATCGAGTTCGCTCGCCTCAACCTGAATTACACCCTGACCTCCAAGCGCAAGCTCAAGCTGCTGGTCGATCAGGGTATCGTCGATGGCTGGGACGATCCCCGCATGCCGACCATCTCGGGCATGCGCCGACGCGGCTACACGCCGGCCTCGATTCGCAAGTTCTGCGAGATGATCGGTGTCACCCGCGCCGATGGCGGGCTGGTGGATATCGCCATGCTGACGCACGCGATCCGTTCGGACCTCGAGGACAATGCCCCGCGCGCCATGTGCGTGCTCAAGCCGCTGAAGGTGGTGTTGACCAATGTGCCCGAGGATCACGAGGAAGTGTACGAGGTGGCCGGCCACCCGGCTCGTGACGACATGCCGGTGCGTCGCGTGCCGTTTACCCGCGAGGTCTATATCGATCGCGACGATTTCATGGAAGATCCGCCCAAGAAGTTCTTCCGTCTGGCGCCGGGCAAGGAAGTGCGCCTGCGCAACAGCTACGTGATTCGTTGCGACGAGGTGATCAAGGACGACGACGGCGAGGTGGCGGAGCTGCGCTGCTCGGTGGATTTCGACACCCTCGGCAAGAACCCCGAGGACCGCAAGGTGAAGGGCGTGTTGCACTGGGTCAGCGCCACCCACGGCGTGCCCATGGAAGTGCGGCTTTACGACAACCTCTTCCTGGTCGAGCAACCGGACAAGGATCGTGACGCCGACTTCCTCGAACACCTGAACCCCGAGTCGCTGGTCACCGTCCAGGGCTTCGGCGAGCCGAGCCTGGCCGAGGCCGAGTCGGAAAACCGCTATCAGTTCGAGCGCGTGGGTTACTTCTGCGCCGATCGCTACGCCAGCCGTCCCGACCATCTGGTGTTCAACCGTACCGTGGGACTCAAGGACACCTGGGCGAAGATCAAGAAAAAGGGCTGACATGCAGATCTACAATACCCTGACGCGGCGCAAGGAAACCTTCACGCCCATCGAGCCGGGGCGGGTCCGGATGTACGTCTGCGGCATGACCGTCTACGACTACTGCCACCTGGGTCATGCCCGGGTGATGGTCGCCTTCGACGTCATCACCCGGTACCTGCGCGCGCGCGGCTATGACGTCACCTACGTGCGCAACATCACCGATATCGACGACAAGATCCTCAAGCGGGCCGAGGAGAACGGCGAGACCATCGAGTCGCTCACCGACCGCATGATCGATGCCATGCACGAGGACGAAGGGCGGCTCGGCGTGTTGCGGCCCGATGCCGAACCGCGTGCCACCCAGCATGTCGATGAGATCGTCACCATGATCCAGACGCTCATCGACAAGGATTACGCCTACGCGGCGACCAATGGTGATGTCTATTATCGGGTTCGCAAGTTCGCCGACTATGGCAAGCTCAACAACCGCGACCCCGACGACATGCGCGCCGGGGCGCGGGTCGACGTGGAAGAGCACAAGGAAGATCCCCTCGACTTCGTGCTCTGGAAGGCGGCCAAGCCGGGCGAGGCGGACTGGCTGTCGCCCTGGGGGCCGGGGCGGCCGGGCTGGCACATCGAGTGCTCGGCGATGTCCACTTGCTGCCTGGGCGAGACCTTCGACATCCATGGCGGCGGGCCGGACTTGACCTTCCCGCACCACGAGAACGAGATCGCCCAGAGCGAGGCGGCCACCGGGAAGCCGTACGTGAACACCTGGATGCACGCCGGCGCGGTACGCGTGCAGCACGAGAAGATGTCCAAGTCCCTGGGCAACTTCTTCACCATTCGCGAAGTGCTCGAGCATCACGATCCCGAAGTGGTGCGCTACCTGCTGGTGGCCAGTCACTATCGCAGCCCGATCAACTACGCCCCGGACTCGCTGGCCGATGCCCGCAAGTCGCTGGAGCGTTTCTATAATGCTCTCGAAGGGCAGGCACTCGAAGGGCCGGCGCTCGACGACGGGGAGCCCGGGGAAACGTCGGTCGACCCGAGTTTCGACCGCCGCTTCACCGAGGCCATGGACGACGACTTCAATACCGCCGGGGCGATGTCGGTGCTGTTCGATCTGGCCCGCGAGCTCAATCGGGCACGCAAGGAGTCACCGGACGACGCCCCGGCGCTGGCTGCCGAACTCAAGCGACTTGGCAACGTGCTCGGCCTGCTGCAGCAGGACCCGACCACTTTCCTCAAGGGAGGCGCCGGGGAGCTGCCGTTGTCCGACGCCGAGATCGAGGCGAAGATCACCGAGCGTGCCGAGGCCAAGAAAGCCCGCGATTTCGCCCGCGCCGACGCTATCCGCGACGAACTGGCCGCGCTTGGCATCGTGCTCAAGGACAGTCGTGAAGGCACCACCTGGGTGTTCGAGGCCCCCGGCGACTGAATGCTGTCAACATGACAATCAAAGGCGAATCCGCCTGATCGCCTTGATTGTCGTTCGCCCTACGCTGATGCAGACCGGTGATCCGTTGGCGCAGGGGCGCGAGGAACCCGACATGATGCATGCCGGGCCAGCGTCACGCCTGACGGCTTGATCGGCTGACGAGACAGGACCTTCGCCGCGTTTCGGAATGGGACGCCGCCGTGCCTCCGGCGCCGTCGAGCGAAGAAGGACTCGACCCTTCGTCGACGATGCCCATGGCGTCGTCCAGGCTTCTGGCCACTGCGCTCCACGGCAATGGCGACCCGGCAAGGTGGCAGTGGTAGAGAGCATCATCGTCGATCTCGACGCGATGGATGTCGTTGCCCCGATTGTCCTGCCACCAATCGGCATGGACATGCTGCCAGCGCGGGGCAAGTGACGTTCCGGTGTTCATGAGCACGTCCCTCCTTCATCGGCGACTCATGCAGAGCGAGAGCTCAGAGGGCTTTCCATATCTGCAGGCGAGGTTCTTCCAACCCGTGCCAGCGTGAGTAGAAATCGAGCCTACGCTTGGCATTGACCAGATCCATTGGCCCCAAATCTTCGTGAGGGGTATGGGAGAGGCAGCCGACTTCCACTGTGTCATGAGCACGGGGGCGTGTTCGGTAGAACAGCTCGGTGCGTGCGTTTCGACGCATGGGCCGCACTCTGGGCCGGGGGCGATTCCCAATGGGAAGATGGGGTAACAGCGATACCGGATTCATACTGCATCCCTCCGAATGGCTTGACGGTCATGGCACGCGATTCTCGTTCGCCATGTATCAGGGCGTGAGGGTGGGCACATATTCGGTGCTGGACCGGCTCAGCCCTCAGCCCTTGCTTCCAGAGTAGTATAAAAACACTGTTTGCAAACGCTGTTTCTTAATCATTCTTCGTTCCGCCAGTCACCGAAGGCACGACGGGCGGATGACGGTTCGGTGAGAACGTCCCTGCCAGCGGTCAACGACCGTAGGCCGTACCGGTGCGTGTCCCGGATGCAGCGCGCGATGATGCCTACCTTGCCGGTGAGGGGGAGGCCGGGATGTCCAGCAGTCGTGAGGTGGCATCGAGGCCGATGGCCTGAAGCTCGTCGATGTCGAGCGTCTCGGTGGACAGGGAGCCCTCGATCCACAGGCCGTCGATAAGCCCGTTGACGGCGACGGAGAGCCGGTGCAGCTCCGTGTCGCTCGGTGCATGGCCGTGCTCCTCCAGTGCCCCGTGGATGAGGTCGCGGAAGGCGAGAGTCGTGCGGGTATACCAGTGCCGACGGATATCGGCCATGGCGTCATCGTAATGGGTGAGGGGGAGAAAGTTGGCCCACAGAAGCAGGCTGTCCGCGGTGACGATCGGTGGCGAAAGGTTGGCCAGCAGGTAGCGTTCGAGACGCTCGCACGCCGTCATGTCGCTGTCGATGGTGCCGTGGGCTGCCTCGAACAGGCGCTCCAGGAAGCGCCGGTAGGCGGCCTGAAGAATGCCATCCTTGCTCTTGAAGTAGAAGCGGATCAGGCCGTTGGTGACGCCGGCATAGTCGGCGATGTTGCGTACCGTGGCTGCAGAGATGCCCTCCCGCGCAATGCAGGTGAGGGTGGCGTCGATCAGGACGCTCTCGCGGTCGTTGCCGGTACGCCGGGTCGCCATGGGTCAGGCCTCGCGCAGGATCGGATTGGTCAGGCAAGTGGGGCCGCCCTCGCAGGCCATGCACAGGGCATCACCGGCGAAGGTGCGTACTCGAATCCCATGCCGCTCCATCACGGCCTTGGTGCCAGGGAAACCATCGATCATCAGACAGTCACCGGGCGAGAGCGGCATGACGTTCAGGTTAAGGCCCAGGGAATCATGGAATTCGGCTTCGGGGGCCGTCACCAGGGTGATACCACGGGCTTTCATCAGGGTCCACAGGGCAGCCGGAATCAGCTTGGGGTGGACCAGATAGAGGTCGTCGGTGAGCGGTGAGATGACCGACATCAGGTGCAGGCAGGCGGCTTCGCCATCCCATACCGGCAGGTCGAAGCCCAGCACCTCGATGCCATGCGGGCCGAGCAGTGCATTCAACTGGCGTACGCCCTCGCGATTGGAGCGGAAGCCCATGCCCACGACGAGAGTGCTGTCGTCGAGCCAGAGGGTGTCGCCTCCCTCGATGCACGCATCGCCGGTCAAGCGCCCTAGCACCGGAATGCCTGCCGCCTCGTAATGGCGCCCGTGAAGCTCGGGTTCTGCAGCGCGCAGTGGCTTGCCCATCTGGAACAGCACGGCGCCGGCACGTGTGATCAGCGAAGCATCGCGGGTGAACATGGCATCCGAGAGGCCGTCGCCATCGTCCTCGATCCATACGATCTCGCTTCCAGAGGCCTGCACCAGTTCGGTGAAGGCATCGTACTGGGCGATTGCCTTGTCGGCATCGAAATGGTCGTTGTAATGCCATTCCGCGGGGTCGGCTTGCTTCAGGCTCGCCCCGGGACGGCGCATCAGCACGCGGGTCATGGGGGCGGCCATCGATTGGCATCCATAGCGGGACATGGGCAGGCTCCATGGCAGGTTGGGATCGTTGACTCGCATATTATACAGATGCATAGTTTATGCAACCGCATAACAACAGGCACAATCCCGGAGCCCCGATGTGAGCGATTCATCGACCACAACCGCCTTCCATAGCGACGCCGTCATCGAGGTCGAGAATCTGCACAAGGCGTATGGCGATGACCGGGTCCTCAAGGGCATCGATCTCTCTGCTGGACGAGGAGACGTCGTCGTACTGATCGGCAGCAGCGGCTCGGGCAAGTCCACGCTACTGCGCTGCCTCAACCTGCTCGAGACGCCCACTGCCGGATCGCTGCGCCTGTTGGGCGAAACGATTCCCTTCCGCGGCCAGGGGGCACGGCACGAACCCGCCGATCGCCGGCAGTTGCGTCGCCTGAGGGCGCGCCTGGGCATGGTCTTCCAGGGGTTCAACCTATGGCCGCACATGACCCTGGAGGCCAACGTCATGGAGGCACCGATCCAGGTGCTGAAGCGTTCGCGGGCTGAAGCGCGCGACGAGGCCCGGGCCCTGCTGGAACGAGTCGGTCTCTACCACCTCCGGAAGGCCTATCCGACAACACTCTCCGGTGGCCAGCAACAGCGTGGTGCTATTGCCCGGGCCCTGGCGATGGGTCCCGAAGCACTGTTGTTTGACGAGCCCACGTCGGCGCTGGACCCCGAGCTGGTCGGGGAGGTGCTGACGGTGATACGCGACCTCGCCAAGGAGGGACGCACCATGATCATCGTGACCCATGAAATGGCGTTCGCCGCCGATGTGGCGGATCGGGTCATCTTCCTCGACCAGGGGGAAATCGCCGAACAGGGGCCGCCCGAACGGGTGTTCGGTGCCCCGGCTGCCCCGCGACTGCAACGCTTTCTGGGCGCGGTCAGTCCATCCCAAGGAGAATGACAATGAAACGACTGCTGCTGACGACGACCCTGACCTCACTTTGCCTGGCCCCGCTGGCGCATGCCGAGGTGACCCGTGTCGGCTTCGCGACCGAACCCTACCCGCCTTTCGCCACACTGGATGCCAGCGGTGAACTGCATGGTTGGGAAGTGGACATCACCCGGGCGGTCTGCGAAGCCGCCGAGCTGGAGTGCGAGATCGTCACGACCTCCTGGGATGGCCTGATTCCCGCCCTGACCGGCGACAAGATCGACTTCATCGCCGCGTCGTTGAGCATTACCGACCAGCGCCGTGAGACCATCGCCTTCTCGGACAAGTACTACCAGACCCCGGCGGCGCTGGCCGGTGCCAAGGGCGTGGCGTTGGAGGCAACGCCCGAAGGTCTCGCCGGCAAGGCGCTCGGGGTGCAGTCCGCCTCCATCCATCAGGCCTATGCCCAGGCACATTTCCCCGAGGCGACCCTGCGACAGTATCAGACACAGGATGAAGCCAATCAGGACCTGTTCGCCGGACGCCTGGATGCCACCCTGGCCGATCGCCTGATCGTCGAGCAGTTTCTGAGCAGCGATGAAGGCCAGCTGTGCTGTGAGATGAAAGGCAACGTGGCCCAGGACCCTGAGACCCTGGGAGAAGGTATCGGCTTCGGGATCCGCCAGGAAGACGACGCCCTGCGTGACCGTCTCAACGAAGGAATCGCCGAGATTCGGGCCAACGGTACCTATGACGAGATCACCGCCCGCTATTTCGACTTCGATATCTACGGTGAGCCCGACGCCTGAGGTGGAGGGTGATGACGGATCTGGCAAGGAGTCGTCCTGAGCCATGAACTATCGCGACATGAGCATGGCGGAGCTGCTTGCGCTGGCGCCGCCTGGTTGGGGCGGCGTCCTGCTCGATGGGCTATGGCTGTCGCTGCAGGTGGCGGGGGGCGGCTATCTGCTGGGGCTGTTGATCGGCATGGCCGGGGCCGCCGGCAAGCTCTCCGGCGGCCCCGTCATCCGCGATCTGCTGGCATGCTATACCACGGTCATTCGTGCGGTGCCGGAGCTGGTGCTGATCCTGTTGCTCTACTTCGCCGTACCCGAGGCCCTTAACCAGTTGCTGGTCATGGTCGGGCAGGGGGAGGTGGAAATCGGCCCCTTTGCCGCCGGCATCGCGGTGATCGCCCTGGTTCAGGGAGCTTATGCCACCGAGGTGATGCGCGGCGCGATTCGCGCCATTCCCGATGGCCAGATCGAGGCGGCCTACTCTCTGGGCATGTCGGCCGCCAAGACCTTCCGGCGTATCACCTTGCCGGCCATGCTGCCGGGAGCGTTGCCGGGGCTCTCCAATCTATGGCTGATTGCCACCAAGGATACAGCGTTGTTGGCGGTGGTCGGTTTCACCGAACTGACCCTGGCCGCGCGTCAGGCGGCCGGTGCCACCAAACACCACCTGCTGTTTCTGTGTGCGGCCGGTGTGCTCTATCTGCTCGTTTCCCTGATTTCGAACCTTGTGTTCAAGGCGCTGGAGCGCCGTGCCACCAGGGGGATGTCACATGGCTGAACGTCGCCTGCCACCGCATCGCCTCGTGTTGATCGCCATCGTTGGGCTGGGTGTCACGATGATGGTGCTGCAAATGCGCTGGGACTGGCTGCTCGACTACCGTGACGCCATCCTGGGCGGACTCTGGTTGACCCTGGTGTTGCTGGTGACCACCAGCGTGGCGGGGTTTCTGTTGGCGATTCCTCTCGGACTGGTGCAGGCAACGGGGCCTCGTCCGTTGGCCTGGTTGGCCCGTTGTTTCTGTACCCTGATTCGCGGCACTCCGTTGCTGCTGCAGATCTGGCTGTTGTACTACGGGCTCGGCTCACTGTTTCCTTACCTGCCAGGCGTGCGCGGGAGTTGGCTGTGGCCCTATCTCACCGAGGCCTGGCCTTACGCCTTCGTGGCCCTGACACTGTCGTTCGCCGGCTATGAGGGAGAGGTAATGCGCGGTGGCTTCGCCGGTGTGCCCAGAGGCGAGCTGGAGGCAGCACGCTCGCTCGGCATGCATCCGCTGACGATCCTGCGGCGCATCTGGCTGCCTCGGGCCGTGCAGCGCGTGCTGCCGACCCTCAACGGTGAGCTGATCATCCAGCTCAAGGCCACGCCGCTGGTCGCTACCATTGCCGCGGTGGATACCTATGCCGTGTTCGGGCGTATCCGACAGGAGACCTACCTGGTCTATGAACCGTTGCTGCTGATGGCCCTGATCTATCTGATCCTGGCCGGCCTGATCACTCTGGCCTTCGGTGCCCTGGAACGCTCATGGTCTCGTCGCGCTGCCGGCGATTGAGACTCGCGCGTCATCTTGCCCACCACGCCGTTGCCGTGTCGGGTTTTTTGCCCACGTCATGGGAACCTTATCTTCGCTTGTCTGCTGGAGAGTCTTTGCCGGGAACAGGGCGCTGATGCTCAAGGCGGGCCGGGCGGCAGCGGCACCTGGCGTGGCCAGGCATCGTCGACCACGAAGAGACGTCGCCAGCCGTGGGCAGGGTCGTGCAAGGCGAGCTGTCGTGGTGCGCCGCCGCTGGCGAAGTGCCAGTCGAGCCAGCTCGCAAGTGCCGCGAGTGGCATGAGTTCATCCTGGCGGGGTGGGGCCAGCCAGTGTGGCTTGCCCATGCAGGCGCCTCGCGTCTGCGCGGGTAGCGCTGCGGCAATGGAGGACCAGTCCCGCCAGTGCAGCCATTGCCCGCGGCGATGTGCGGGGTGGGCCTGATGAGGCGCCGGTATCCGGTGTCGGTAGGGATAGAAGAGCACGCCGGGCATCGCCAGCCGCTGATGCAACCGAGCGCCGAAGGCCATGCCGAGCCGTTGCGATATAGCGTGCTGCGCCTCCGGCATGTCCGCCATGGGTAACTGATGGCGTTCCAGGTGGGTCCGTTTGATGGCCAGGCTGTCGAGCCCGCCCGGGCCGATCCAGCGGGCCTGGTCGCGCGCCTCGCCGGGCCCCTCCGGCAGGCCCAGATAGAACTTGATGGCCACCTCGAGGTGCACCGGCGTGGGATCATTGTCATGCCGGTAGAGCAGGTCGAGTTCGCCCAAGGTGCGGCGTTCGCGCGCGATCGGCAGGTTATGCGCCAGCAGTCGAGTCGTCGGGGCGGTCTCCAGCAGGTGCTGCCACAGTCGTTCGTGATAATGTCCCAGGCGTGTCGCGCCGGGAGCCCCGGCCTTGGCCTCCAGGGCGTCGGGATGGGCCGCCTGGCTATCGAGATAGCCGTGAAGCCTCTCGAAGGTGCCGAGGCCGAGAGCGCTCCGAGTCGGGCGGCCCGGCCAGGCCAGAGCCAGCAGGTCCGGGGCCAGCAGCAACCAGGCAAGATCCCTGACCAGAGGGTGCTGCCAGCGTTCCAGGAAGTCGGTATCGTGGGGTGGCATGCGCCCTCGCTACGGCGTTGAGATGCCGTTCTGACAGTCCGTTGAGTCGAGCCTTATACTCTCAGGATACATACACAGCCAGCAGGTGCTAATGATGAACCCTGTACTGACGCGTCTCGCCGCCGCGGCGGCCGGTACCTTGATGACCCTGTCCGTGGCCCAGGCCGATGATTCGCCGGTAGTGGTGGCCTCCAAGATCGATACCGAAGGCTCGGTGCTCGGTCAATTGATCCTGCAGCGCCTGGAAAGTGGCGGCATCGAGGTGGAAAACCGCCTGCAGCTAGGCACCACCAGTATCGTGCGCGAGGCGCTCATGGCAGGGGAAATCGACCTCTATCCGGAATATACCGGCAATGGCGCCTTCTTCTTCGACATGGCCGACAGCCCCGCATGGAAGGATGCCGAGCAGGCCTACCAGACGGTCAAGGAAGCGGATCGCGAACGCAACGGCCTGGTCTGGTTGACCCCGGCGGAAGCCAACAACACCTGGGCGATCAGCGTTCGGGGCGAGCTGGCTCGCGAACACGACCTCGCGAGTCTCGAGGACCTGGCGGATTATCTCGACGAGGGCGGCGACTTCAAGCTGGCGGCCAGTGCCGAGTTCGTCGAGTCGCCCCAAGCCTTGCCGGCGTTTCAGGAAGCCTATGGTTTCGATCTTGCCGACGACCAGCTGCTGGTCCTTTCCGGCGGCAACACCGCCGCGACCATGCGGGCCGCCGCCCAGCAGACCAGTGGCGTCAATGCCGCCATGACCTACGGCACCGACGGAGGGCTCAAGGCCCTGGACCTGGTCGTGATGGACGATACGCTTGGCGTGCAGCCGGTCTACCAGCCGACGCCGGTGGTGCGCGAGAGCGTGCTGGACGCGCATCCCGAGATCGAAACCCTGTTGGCACCGGTCTTCGAGGCCCTCGACCGCGATACCCTTCAGCGCCTCAATGGCGACGTGGCGGTCAAAGGACTCGACCCGGCCAAGGTGGCGTCCGACTTCCTCGACAACCTGGATAGCTGAGGTCGGGCGTGCGCAGGGAGGCGATGCAGCCAAACATTGTCCTGGTCAGTCTGTTGCTTGCCGCCCTGGTCGTCTGGCTGGGGCTCGATGCGGTGAGCGTGGCGCCCAACCGTATCGTGCCCGGGCGCGGCGTCGACGCCCTCGGGGTTGCCGGATGGGGTGGGGTGGCGCTGAGTGTCGCTCCCATGCTCGTCGTGCTGGGGCTGGCCTGGCGCCCGACGCCGAACCGCTTGCGATGGTCGGCAGGACTGGTGGTGGCGATGCTCTCGGCATTGCCGGTCTGGTTGCTCGTCGCGGCGGCCCTCACGGTCGATTCGGACATGCCCCAGGCGCGCATGGGGATTGGTGCCGGCATCTGGGCGACGCTGTTCTTGCTGCTGCTGGCATTGATCGAACTGCGTAACCGCCTGGCGATGTCCCGTGCGCTGGGTTGGGCGTTGTTGCTGGTGCCCCTGGCGAGTCTCGCCGCCTGCCTGTCGTTCGGGCTGGCGCCCCTGGCGTTGCGCCAGGAGTACCAGGGGCGCAGCGCCGCCTTCCTGTCGGCCATCGGCGAACACCTGCTGCTGGTCGGCGTGGCCGTTTCCCTCAGCCTCCTGCTGGGCGTCGGCCTGGCCATGACGATGCGGCACTGGCCGCGGGCTCAGCGTGTCGGTTTCGCGATTCTCAACTTCCTGCAGACGATTCCCAGCCTGGCGCTGTTCGGCCTGCTCCTGGCCCCCCTGGCCTGGCTCTCGAATCGCTTCGACTGGCTGGCCGCGCTCGGTGTCAGCGGCATCGGCTGGGCGCCGGCCTTGCTGGCGCTGGTCGGCTACAGCCTGCTGCCCATGGTACGCAATACCTATGTGGCGCTGGACGAAGTCGCGCCCGACGTCATCGATGCAGCGCGGGGCATGGGCATGAGCCGTGGCCAGGTGTTCCGCCAGGTGCGCCTGCCGCTGGCGCTGCCGGTGATCCTGGAGGGCATTCGCATCACCACCGTGCAGGCCATCGGCCTGACGGCGGTGGCGGCCCTGATCGGTGCCGGTGGCCTTGGCACCTTCATCTTTCAAGGGCTCGGGCAGGCCGCCATGGACCTGGTGCTGCTCGGCGCCTTGCCGATTCTCGTCATGGCGCTGGTGGCGGACGCGCTGCTGGGCGCCTTGACCGACCTGCTGCGCCCGGGAGGGGCGACATGATCGAATTGATCCACGTGACCAAGCGCTTCGGCGACGCCGTGGCGGTGGATGATGTCTCGCTGAGCGTGGGCAAGGGCGAGTTATGCGTGCTGGTCGGCACGTCGGGCTGCGGCAAGTCCACGACCCTGCGCATGATCAATCGACTCATCGAGCACAGCGATGGCGAGATCCACCTGGATGGTCAGCCGGTGAGGGAATTCCGCGAAGAGGTGCTGCGCCGTCGCATCGGCTACGCCATCCAGAGTACCGGCCTGTTCCCGCACTGGACCGTCGAGCGCAATATCGGTCTGGTGCCGAGGCTATTGAAGTGGCCGGCCCGCCAGGTGCGCGAGCGGGTCGAGGAGCTGATGGCGCTGTTCGACCTCTCCATGGCGGAATTCGCCGACAAGTACCCGAGCCAGCTCTCCGGCGGCCAGGCCCAGCGTGTCGGTGTGGCACGGGCGCTGGCCGCCGACCCCGAGATTTTGCTGATGGACGAGCCTTTCGGCGCCCTGGATCCGATCACCCGGGAGTCGCTGCAGGACGAGCTGGCCCGTCTGCAGGCCCGCCTGCACAAGACCATCGTCTTCGTCACCCATGACATGGACGAGGCGCTGCGACTGGCAGATCGCCTGGTGGTCATGAATCAGGGGCGCATCATCCAGCAGGGGCATCCCATCGAACTGCTGCGCGAGCCTGCCGACGACTTCGTCGAATCCCTGCTCGGCGGTGAGGACCGTGGCCTCAAGGAAGCCGCGTTGCTGCCGGTCAGCGAGCGGATGTCGCCGCTCGGCCCGCGCCTGGTGGCCAAGGAGCGCATCGCCCAGAACGCGACCCTGCGCGAAGCGTTGTCGATCATGCTGTGGCGCCATGTCGAGCACCTCGCCGTGGTCGATGACGATGACATCCCCATCGGGGAGCTGTCCCTGCGTCGCCTGGTCGGAGCCCGGGGCCATGAGTAGTGCACGGTTGTCGCGTCGGCATGGCTGGCTCGCTCCCCTGGTGTGGTCCTCGCTGTTGCTGCTTGCCTGTTTGGGCATGGGGTGGTTGGAAGGGCTGTTTCGCCTCGTCGAGCCAGACAGTCAGGCGGTGATCTATGATCGGGCCGACTTCTTCGTTCTGCTGGGACGTCACCTGCTGGTGGTGGGCATCGCCGCCTTGCTGGCCATCCTGCTGGGCGTGGGCGGGGCGGTGGCCGTGACGCGCCCCGGCGGGCGCGACTTCCTGCCCCTGGTCGGCCAGCTGGCGTCCATCGGCCAGACCTTCCCGCCCGTGGCTGTGCTGGCGCTCGCCGTGCCGGTGCTGGGCTTCGGCACGTTGCCGATCATCGTGGCCCTGCTGCTCTACGGGTTGCTGCCGATCGTGCGCAATACCCTGGCCGGGCTCGAGGGCATCGATCCCGGCGTGACCGAGGCTGCGCGCGGCATGGGCATGACCGGAGGGCAGCGCCTGCGCCAGGTCGAACTGCCGCTGGCCGCCCCGGTGATCCTGGCCGGCATCCGCACCTCGGTGACCATCAATATCGCCACGGCCGCCATCGGGGCAACGGTGGGGGCGAGCAACCTGGGCGACCCGATCATCTCCGGCATCGTCAATGGCAATACCGCCTACGTCCTGCAGGGTGCGCTGCTGATCGGCCTGCTGGCACTCAGCGTGGACAGCCTGTTCGCGCGGCTGCAGCCGACTTCGTCATCCTGAGGCCAAGGCGCATGCGCTACGCTGTCGGGAGAGGCTGCAATCTCGCGAGACGTGATGCGAAACCTCTTCCGTGGACTATTCTTTATTTACAGTTTACGTTAACGTCAAATTGTTGCGTTGATCGGTGTCGGGGCAACCCCCTGGCGGACCGAAGGAATAGAAACAACACTGCCCTCAAAAGGGGTAAGGACCATGACGATGACAACAACGCGAGAGACCTCCGCGCTGGAATTTCTGGCCGGGGACGAGTACAGCATTCCTACCTATCGCGTCCTGTCCCAGGACGGTCGGCTCATCGAGGGCGCCGACGCCCCCGCGCTCGAGCGGGATAAGGCGCGCCGCATCTATCAGGCCATGCTCGCTACCCGCGTGATGGACGAACGCATGATGGCGGCGCAGCGTCAGGGGCGGCTCAGTTTCTACATGCAGTGTACCGGCGAGGAAGCCGCCGTCGTTGGTGCCACGGCAGCACTCGACGACGCCGACATGATCATGGCCCAGTATCGCGAGCAGGGAGCGCTGGTCTATCGGGGCTTCAGCTTCGACGAGTTCATGAACCAGCTGTTCGGCAATGAGCTCGACTATGGCAAGGGGCGGCAGATGCCGGTCCACTATGGCTCGCGCAAGCTGCATTACATGACCATCTCGTCGCCGCTCGGCACCCAGATTCCCCAGGCCACTGGCTATGCCTATGGCCAGAAACTGGCCGGGGAGGGGCTGTGCACCCTGGTGTTCTTCGGCGAGGGCGCCGCTTCCGAGGGCGATTTCCATGCCGCCCTGAACATGGCGGCGGTGCACGAGGCCCCGGTGATCTTCTTCTGTCGCAACAACGGCTATGCGATTTCCACGCCCACCGTCGAGCAGTTTGCCGCCGACGGCGTGGCGCCCCGTGCCCTGGGATATCGCATGCACGTGATCCGCATCGACGGCAACGACATCCTGGCGGTCTACCGGGCCACCGAAGAGGCGCGTCGCATCGCGGTGGAGCAGAACAAGCCGGTGCTGATCGAGGCCATGACCTATCGCCTGGCGGCGCATTCGTCGTCGGACGATCCCTCCGGCTATCGCTCGAAGAAGGAGGAAGAGGCCTGGCGCGAAAGAGACCCGATTCTGCGCATGAAGCACTGGATGGTCGAACGCGACTGGTGGAGCGACGACGAGGAACAGTCGCTCCAGGAGGAACTGCGCCGCGAGGTGCTGGAAACCATGAAGCGTGCCGAGAAACGTCCGCCACCCGCCCTGGGGACCCTGGTGACCGATGTCTACGCCGATGTCACCCCGGCGTTGCAGCGCCAGCTCGATGCCCTGGAGGCGCATATCCGTCGTTATCCCGATGCCTACCCCAAAGGGGCCAGTTCGCTGGACCCGGACGTGAAGGGTAGTACCGATGCATCGACCGACCAGGGAGGGGCCTGAAATGCCGAACATGAACATGCTGCAGGCCATCAACAATGCCCTGGATGTCGCCATGGCCGAGGACGAGCGGGTACTGTGCTTCGGCGAGGACGTGGGCAGTTTCGGCGGCGTCTTCCGCGCCACCAGCCACCTTCAGGAGAAATACGGGCACGCCCGCTGCTTCAATACCCCGATCGTCGAGCAGGGCATCGTCGGCTTCGCCAATGGCCTGGCCTCCCAGGGCTCGGTGCCGGTGGCGGAGATCCAGTTCGCCGACTACATCTTTCCGGCCTTCGACCAGCTCGTCAACGAGACTGCAAAGTTCCGCTATCGCTCGGGCGATCTGTTCAATGTCGGTGGTCTGACCCTGCGCGCGCCCTATGGGGGCGGCATCTCGGGGGGCCATTATCACTCCCAGTCGCCGGAAGCCTACTTCGCGCACACGTCCGGGCTGAAGGTCGTGATACCGCGCAACCCCTACGAGGCCAAGGGGCTGCTGCTGGCGTCGATCCGCGATCCGGACCCCGTGCTGTTCTTCGAACCCAAGCGGCTCTATCGTGCCTCCACCGGCGAGGTGCCCGAGGAAGACTATCAACTGCCACTCGGCGAGGCCGAGGTCACCCGGGAGGGTACCGATGTCACCCTGGTGGGCTGGGGCGCCCAGATGGAAGTCATCGACCGCGCCGTGGAGCTTGCCGAAAAGGACGGGATCTCCTGCGAGGTGATCGACCTGCGCACCATCCTGCCCTGGGACGAGGACACCGTGGCCGATTCAGTACTCAAGACCGGTCGCCTGGTGGTGACGCACGAGGCGCCGCGCACCGGTGGCTTCGCCGGCGAGATCGCCGCCGCCATCCAGGAGCGCTGCTTCCTGTACCTGGAATCGCCCGTCATGCGCGTGACCGGCCTGGATACGCCCTTCCCGCTGACCCTGGAGAAGGAGTACCTGCCGGACCACCTCAAGATCCACGAGGCCATCCGCGCCAGCGTGAACTATTAAGGACGGGAGACATATCATGACCGAGTTCAAGCTGCCCGATATCGGCGAAGGTATCGTGGAGTGTGAAGTCGTCGAGTGGCGTGTTCAGGAAGGCGACGAGATTGCCGAGGACCAGCCGGTGGTCGAAGTGATGACCGACAAGGCGCTGGTCGAGATCACCGCGCCGGCGACGGGGCGAGTGACCCGGCTGCATGTGGCCAAGGGCGAGACCGCCCGGGTGCATGAGCCTCTGTTCGCCTATGAATCCGGGGACGACGAGGCGGCGGGAGACACACGCGACCGGCACGACGCCGATGTCCCCTCGCAGCAGGAGGTGGCGTCAGGTGCACCGGCGTCTCCGGCGGCCGAAGGTCCGGCCCGGGAATTCATCCTGCCGGATATCGGTGAAGGCATCGTCGAATGCGAGATCGTCGAGTGGCGCATTCAGGAAGGCGACACCATCGACGAGGACCAGCCGGTGGTCGACGTGATGACCGACAAGGCCATGGTCGAGATCACCGCACCGGCATCGGGCCGAGTGAGTCGGCTGCATGTTGCCCAGGGCGAGATCGCCCGGGTTCACGAGCCGTTGTTTGCTTACATCCCGGACGCCGATGACACGGAGGCTGCGCAGGCACCCGAGCGCAAGGCAGGGGCGACTCGGGCGGAGCATGCCGCTGCACCGTCCCGCGCCGCCGGGCCGTCCCCGAGTGAGCGCCGAGATGACGGTGGCCGGGGCAAGGGGCAGGGCGCCTACGGCCGGATACCGGCCAGTCCCGCCGTGCGGCGACTGCTGCGCGAGCACGACCTGCGCCTGGAGCAGGTACCCGGTTCCGGCAAGGACGGCCGGGTGCTCAAGGGCGACGTGCTGGCCTATCTGGAGACGGGGGGCGACGAGGCGACCGCCGGGGCCGCCGCCACAGCGCCCGGCACCGACGAGGTCAGGGCCGAAACGCGGATCGAGCCGCTGCGCGGCGTGCGGGCCGCCATGGCCAGGCGAATGGTGGAGTCCGCCTCGACCATCCCGCATTTCCAGTACGGCGAGGAGATCGATGTCACCGAGCTGCTGGCCCTGCGGGAGCGACTCAAGCCGCGTGCCGAGGCCAGCGAGACGCGCCTGACGCTGATGCCTTTCTTCATGAAGGCTCTGGCGCTGGCGGTCGAGGCATATCCGATCCTCAACAGTCGGCTCGACGCCGAGGCGGAGGAGATCCACTACCTGCCGCACTGCAACGTCGGCATGGCCGTCGACGGCAAGGCCGGCCTGATGGTGCCCAACGTCAAGCGTGTCGAGCACCGCTCGTTGCTGGAGATCGCCGGCGAGGTCCAGCGGCTGACCGCCGATGCACGAGACGGTCGCGTGACCCAGTCGGACCTGCGCGATGGCACCATCAGCATCTCCAACATCGGGGCCCTGGGCGGTACCTATGCCGCGCCGATCATCAACGCCCCCGAGGTGGCCATCGTCGCCATCGGCAAGACCCAGTGGCTGCCGCGCTTCGACGACAAGGGCGACGTGGTGTCGCGGGCCATCATGACCGCCACCTGGGCCGGCGATCACCGGCTGATCGACGGCGGCACCATCGCCCGGTTCTGCAATGTCTGGAAGGGCTTCCTGGAGAATCCGGAAACGATGTTGCTGGAGTTGCGCTAGAGAGTGAGCGACCCATCATGACCCAGGCGCCCCTGCAGCAGTTCTATATTCCGGAGGACCAGTCGGTCTATCTGCTCAGCCACCACGACGCGCGCAAGCTGCGCGAATGGGTGGCGCTGTGCAAGGCGCAGCTCGAGCAGCTCGGCTACCGGCATATCGAACTGATCGGCAAGGGCGCTTATGGCTTCGTGTTCGCCGGCGTGACCGCGCTTGGCGAGCAGTACGTCTTCAAGTTCACCCGGGTCAACCTGTCCCAGCGCATCCAGGACCGCCTCGAGGAAGAGGCCTTCATGCTGGAACAGGTCGCTCATCCCCGGATTCCCAAGCTGATTGTCTTCCAGCGTGTGCGCCACCAGTCGATCCTGGTAATGCAGCGTGCACCGGGCATCAATCTGGAAGAACTCTCCCTGCGGGAAGGGCGCCTGCCACCCCGACTGATCGTGCGCATCGCCGATCAGCTCGCCGGCATCCTGCGGGCATTGCGCCGCGAGACCGGGCCGGCGGGGCGTCCAGTGGTGCACGGCGACATCAAGCCCTCCAACCTGGTCTTCGACGAGCAGGCCGAGACGATCGCGCTGATCGACTGGGGCTCGTCGGTGTTCGCCCAGCTCGACGCCAACCAACAGTTCGTCGCCGCCAACGTCATGGAGCTGATGTCGGACAATCTGCAACAGACCAATGCCCGGCTGGGCGATGTCTACTTCATCGGCGAGGAACAACTCAACGGCGCCCTGTCATCGCCGCGTTTCGACGAGCAGGGCACGGCCGGCACGCTCTATGCGCTGGCCTCGGCCCAGTCCTGCCGGTTCGGCCACCGAGCCATTCCGGCCACGTCGCTCGGTCTTCCCCGGGAGTTCGCCCGCATGCTCGACGGCATGCTGGATCCGGACCCCGAGGTGCGACGCCGCGCGGGAGACCATTTCACCCGCGAAATGCCGCGCCTGGCCAGGCTCGTCATGCTCGACCTGCCGGAGCCTCCGGAGACGCCCCTGGTACCGGTGTGGAGCCGTGCCGCCGGTCGCGAGATCGACACCGTGGTCTACAGCTCGCGCAAGTCCTTCCTGCGCGAGGAGGGCGGCCGCGAGACCCTGAACGACGTCAACGACGTCCAGCTCGATCGCTACTACAAGAACTTCATGCAAGGCATGGGCGAGACCGAGAAGGCCTTCCTGGCGGCGGTGAGCCGGCTGGGCAACTATCCGGTCGTGGGGGGCCTGGCGGTCCGCTGGGAGGCCGAGGGCGTCTACATCGACACCTCGCTCAACCTGCACGATCCCTCGCTCAAGCCGGCCTTCGTCGCCGCCGTCAACAACATGGTCAGCCTGGCCCGGGCCATTCATCGGCGCGGCATCTTCAAGAGCTGCCTGTTCAATGCCCGCGATACCCTCCACCTGGAGCGCGAGGGGCCGGATCGTCCCTTCGTGATCACGCCGGACCTGCGGCTCGAATACGAGGTCAGTGCCGTCCCCGAGCTGGAAGACCGCTCCCGGCTGCACAGCTACTTCGAGGATGGACCGGACCCGGACGAGTTCCTGGTATTGCCGGAGGCCATCATCACCTCGCTCGAAGCCCTGAACGAGATCCACCATACCGGGATGATCATCTTCGAGGCGTTGCCCGAGCACCTCAAGATCCATAGCCACTATCGCCTGCTCGATCCGTCCCGGGAGGCGGAATTTCGCCAACGGCTCGATGACATCCTCGATGCGGTGGGGTTGATCGAAGGACTCGGCGTCTCGGGCTTCATGAAAATGCCCTACAAGGACACCCGCTTCTTCCCCCACGTGGCGCGCCAGCCCGAGCGTTTCTACCCCCGCGACCCACGTGCCGCCATGGCGGCGATGCAGGCCGACCACGACAGCCGAAGCCCATGACAGCGCGAACGGCTACTCCAGCAGCATCATGCCTTGTTCGATATCGGCGGCGATCGCCTGACAGAAGCCTTCCCGATCCCCATTCCTGAGCGCCTGCGTCACCTCACGATGGTAATCGTCGGCGATGCTCGATGCCCCCCAGCGGGTGCAGATGTAGCGCATGCTCGGCCCATATTGCAGCCACAGGATCTCGACCAATGGCAACAGGACCCGGGACTGGCTGAGACGATAGATATGGAAATGGAACCGGTAATTGTCGCGCATGTAGTCGACGAGATCGCCCTGGGCGATGGCGGCATTGATCCGTTGATCGATCCATTCCAGAGCGTCGATATCGGCGTCGACGATATCGTCGAAGGCATGGCGTGACAGCTCGGTTTCCAGGTTCTTTCGCGCAAACAGGATTTCGTGGAAACGGTCGTGGCTCAACTCGGGCACGATGATCTTGCGGCTATCGGAAAACATCAGCGCCCCCTCGGTGACCAGCCAGCGTACCGCCTCCCGGGCCGGCATGGTGCCGGTATCGTATTCCGATGCAATGCGCCGAATCGAGATCACCTCGCCGGGCGTGAATCCCCCTTCGCAAAGGCGCACACGCAAGGCCCGATGCAGTCGGGTCGAGGCAGTGTCGGGCGAAAAAGCGTTGTGAGTGGCGGTCGGTTCCGGAGTCATTCGGTGTGCCATGGCCTGTTGCGAGATGAGGGGGCGAGACAGGGTTTCAGCTTACCCGAACTCGTCTGGCGGTTCACGAACCCCGGTGCGCCTTGTGCCTGTCATGGGGGACTGCTAGTGTGATCACAGTAGATGTGATCACACGTGGTCGGCTACTCGATTCGACCTCAGGGAGCAGGAATGACACAAGAACGCTGCGCATCCTATTACACCGCCTCGATGGTCGAGGCGTCTGCCTATCCGCGGCTGGAAGGCGAGCATCGGGTCGACGTGGCCATCATCGGCGGCGGCTTTACCGGCGTGTCCACGGCGGTCGAACTGGCGGAGCGCGGTTACCGTGTTGCCATCGTCGAGGCCAACAGGATCGGCTGGGGGGCCAGCGGTCGCAACGGCGGGCAGGTGACCGGCAGCCTCTCCGGCCAGGACGCCATGACCCGGCAAATGCGCCGCACGCTGGGCGATGAGGCCGAGGCATTCGTCTGGAACCTGCGCTGGCGCGGACATCGGATCATCAAGCAGCGCGTCGAGAAATATGCGATTCCCTGCGACCTCAAGTACGGGCATCTGCAGGCGGCCTACAAGCCCAGCCACGTCAAGGCATTGCGCCAGGACTTCGAGGCATCACGGCACCATGCCATCGGCGAGCATGTGCACTGGCTCGACGCCGACGAGTTGCGCGGCGTCATTGGCACGGACTTGTACCACGGTGCGATCCGCAACGATTACAACATGCACTTGCACCCGCTCAACCTGTGCCTGGGCGAAGCCCGCGCGGCGGCGAGCCTGGGAGCGTTGATCTTCGAAAACTCGCCGGTGGTCGATATCGAGCATGGCGATACGCCGGTGGTGGTCGGCGAGCACGGCCGGGTGACGGCCGACAGCGTGATCCTTGCCGGCAACGCCTACCATCGCCTGGAGCGCCAGCAGCTCAAGGGCAAACTGTTTCCGGCATCGCTGGGCATCGTGACCACCGCGCCACTGGCACCCGAGCAGGTGAATGCCATCGACCCACAGGACCTGGCGGTCTACGACACGCGTTTCGTGCTCGATTACTACCGGCTGACCGCCGACAAGCGGCTCCTCTTCGGTGGTGGGGCCAACTATTCCGGCCGCGACTCGGCAGATATCGCAGGCGAACTGCGGCCGCGCCTGGAGCACACCTTCCCGCAACTCAAGGGCATTGCCATCGATTTTCAATGGCAAGGCATGGCGGGCATCGTGATCAACCGCATTCCCCAGCTCGGCAAGCTCTCGCGCAATGTCTATTACGCCCAGGGGTACTCGGGCCACGGCATTGCGACCTCGCACATCGTCGGCGAGATCATGGCCAATGCCGTTTCCGGAACCCTCGAGGAATTCGATGCCTTCGCCGAGGTTCGACACCTCCGCATTCCGCTTGATGACCGTCTCGGCAACGCGCTGCTCGCGGTCGGCATGTGGTACTACCAACTGCTCGAAAAACTCAAATAACCGCGACTTACCGTCATTCAGGAGACGCTGAACATAGACATTTGTGCAGTGTTTCCTTCACGAACGTACAACAACAATTCCGCTGAGGTAAGACACGATGGAATATGACAATCCCCTTGTCCTGCTACCCACGGCAATCGTCCTGATACTCGCATTGTGGACACGCAGGGCCCTCGAACCCCTGGTCCTGGGGGCCTTCATCGGCACCCTGATGATCGACCCCGGCAATGCCCTGAGCAGCCTCACCGGTGACCTGCTCGCGGTCATGACCAATGAGGATGTCGCCTGGGTCATCATGGTCTGCGGTCTCATGGGCAGTATCATTGCGCTGCTGCTCAAGTCCGGCTCCTCCCGGGCCTTTGCGGAAAAGCTGATGCGTTATACCACCAACAAGCCTCGCGCACTGCTGGGCTGCTGGATCATGGGCATCATCCTGTTCGTCGACGACTACCTGAACTCCCTGGCCGTCGGCACCTCGATGCGCAAGGTCACCGACCGTTTCAAGACGTCCCGGGAAATGCTGGCCTATGTCATCGACTCGACGGCGGCGCCCATCAGTGTGTTGATTCCGATCTCGACCTGGGCGGTGTTCTTCGGCGCGCTGCTCGAAACCAATGGCGTGGCGGAAGATGGCCAGGGGGTGTGGACCTATATCGGCGCCATTCCTTTCATGTTCTATCCATGGATCGCCGTGATCCTGGTGCCGCTGTTCATCTTCCGCTGGATTCCCGCCTTCGGCCCCATGAAGAAGGCCGAGCAGCGTGCCGAAGGGCAGGGGCAGTGCGTGCCGCCCGGTGCCGAGCATATCGACGACGAAATCGCCCATCTCGAGGCGGATACCAATTCGAAAGGCAGCATCTGGTCCTTCCTGTTGCCCATGGCCTCGCTGGCATTCTTTACCTGGTGGTTCGATCTGGATTTCCTGATGGGGATCTTCGTTACCCTGGCCGGCATGATCGTGGCTTTCATCGGGCTCAAGAAACTTTCGCCCAGCCAGACGTTCGATAATGTGCTGGAAGGCTTCAAGTCGATGATGGATGCCCTGGCCGTACTGGTCGCCGCCTTTCTCTTCAATGAAGTCAACACCTCGCTGGGACTCGCCGACTATGTCATCACCACCGTCGAGCCCCTGGTCAGTGCCGAAATGCTGCCCTTCATCATCTTTACCGTCATGGGCTTCGTTTCCTTTGCCACCGGTTCCAACTGGGGCGTCTTCGTGATCATCCTGCCGATCGTCGCCGTGCTGGGGGAGAATCTCGGGGCCGACATGACCCTGGTAATCGGCGCCACCCTGTCCGCCAGTACCTTCGGCAGCCACGCCTGCTTCTATTCCGACGCCACGGTACTGACCGCCCAGGCCAGCGGCTGCACACCCTTCCAGCACGCCTTCACCCAGTTGCCCTATGCCGCCCTGGCAGGATGCATTGCCGCCGCGGGTTACCTGGTGCTGGGCTACATGTAACCTCCGAGACAAGCAGGTACGCCATGCACAACGACGCGTATCGCAACTTCTGGACCACCACCCTGGGCGAGCGGCCAGGGGCACGCCCGCACCTGGCCGCCAATATCCAGGCCGATGTCGCCATCGTCGGTGCCGGTTTTACCGGGCTATGGACCGCGTATTACCTGAAGCGCCTTGCCCCGGAGCTGGAAGTCGTCGTGCTCGAGGCCGAACGGGTTGGCCATGGTGCCTCGGGCCGCAACGGTGGCTGGGTGGTGGGCAATCTCGCCGGGCTGGAGCGGCACATCGGGGGCCTGTCACGGGAAGAGCGGCGAACCTGTTGTGGCGTGGTGGCCGATAACGTCGACGAGATCGGTAGGGTGCTGGCGCGCGAAGAGATTGATGCCGACTTCAACAAGGGCGGCGCGATCTATGCGGCGGCCCGCTACCGGGACCAGGTCGCCATCCAGCGTGACTACCTGCAGCATCTGCACGAACTCGGTCACCGCGAGGCGGACTGCCACTGGCTGGATGCCGACCAACTCGCGGAGATAGCCCGATTCCGAAACGGCCATGGTGGCATCTACCATCGCCAGGTCGCCACCGTGAACCCGGCCAGGCTGGTCAATGGCCTGGCCGAACGCGTCGAACGCCTGGGCGTAACGATCCACGAGCAGAGTCGTGCCGAGACCCTGGCGCGCAACAAGGTGAACACGCGCGAAGGGAGCGTCGAGTCACCGATGATCGTCTGTGCCACCGAGGGGTACGCCGATCGCTTCCATGATTTCAAGCGGCATGTGATTCCGGTGCAGAGCCTGGTGATTGCCACCGAGCCGCTATCGGACGCCCTCTGGCAGGAAATCGGCATGGCCGAGCGACCCGCCTTCGCCGATGCCAGCCGGCTGATCAATTACGGCCACCGCAGCGCCGACGGACGCATCGTCTTCGGTGCCCGTGGCAGCTATCGATTCGGGGCCAGGTCCAAGGCCGACCAGGCGATCGGCGACGATGCCATACGCATGCGGCGGGACCTGCTGGTGGACCTCCTGCCCGCCCTGGAAGGCGTGAGGATCGAGCATGGCTGGGGCGGTTCGCTCGGGCTGTCGCGCAACTTCCGCCCGCACGCGATTCTCGACCGTCGCAACGGCCTTGCCACCGCGGGCGGCTATGCCGGCGAGGGCGTGGCCGCCTCGCACCTGTTCGGTCGAACCCTGGCGGACATGATCCTCGAGCGCGATACCGAACTGGCACGGATGCCCTGGGCCTTCGCCGACGCCAGTCACCGGCAGTTGATCAAGCGCTGGGAAGTCGAACCCTTGCGCTGGCTCGCCGCTCAAGCGATCACCTTCAGCTATGCCGGGGAAGAGGCGCTGATGCGCCGCGGCAAGCCGGCACCGCTGCTCAAGCCCGCACTGCAACGGATGAACGATTGTTTCGCCTCGGTGATTGAATGAGGACCAAGCGATCGATGCCACTTCGGGCATGAGGACGGTCCCAGCGGGTTCTGGCGAGGGGCGCCGGGGACAGACCATAGGACATGAGGTTATAGCGACAGTCTGGCAATATAGAGGGCCAAAGCGAGTTGCCCAGAGTCGATGGATGCAGGCTCCGGGGGCAAGCCTAAGCGAGGGTCCTTTGCCATGGATGGCAAAGGTAGCGCCCAGGGAGGGGTTCACAGCGCCCTCGCGATGGCTTGTCCCCGGTGCCCAGCGCCGGATGACATGGGCTCTTCGGTTATCAGCGAGAATCAAGGACGCGCATGGCCCACCTGTTACGTATCGTGATGATTCACGGTCACCTGGAAGGCGTCGTCGAACTGGATGTCGATGGCCACACCAATATCTGCGGCACCAATGCCTCCGGCAAGACCACCCTGCAGCGCCTGGTGCCGGTCTTCTACGGCGAGCTGCCCAACAAGGTCGTGCCGAAGACACGGATGAAGTTCGATGCCTTCTATCTGCCGCATCGCAACAGCTACCTGATCTACGAGTATCGTCGCGAGGCCGGCAATGTCTGTCAGGCCGTGTTGATGCGCAAGAAGGAAGGCGGGCTGGAATACCGCTTCGTCGGCGCACCGTATCGCCCCGAAGACTACCTCGTGGAAAGCGACGACGGTGTCGTGGCCCTGGCATATGGCGACTGGCTGGCCGGATTGCGCCGTGCCAGCATCGACTTTTCCTCCAAGCTCGAGGCGACCTCGGAATACCGCTCGGTGATCCAGAACGACTTCACCCAGCAGCAGGGCAATCGACGCCAGGCCCTGAAGCTTCGCCAGATCGCCGCCCGGTTCAGCCTGGTCAAGCCCGAGCGGCGTATCCGCCATATGGAGAAGCTGATCTCGGCGGTGCATGCCAAAGAAGGCAAGATGGACACCCTCAAGACCATGCTGGCGGCGATCTTCGAGGAAGACGGCGTCGAGCTGCCGGTGACCCGAATCCGCAACACCAAGGCCCGCGAATGGATCGCCCAGATGCGCCAGTCGATGCGCCTCGAGCCGCTTCAACAGTCGCTGGCTCGCCTGGAAGAAGTGGATCGGGATATCGCCGACCTGGAGACGACACTGTGGCAGCTGGGGCCCCAGCTGGACGCAGACCGTCACCGGGCCGAGCGCGTCCTGGCCGACACCGAGGCCGAGCTCAACACGCAACAGGAAGCCTTCCAGGCCCGCGAGCGCGAATACGAGCAGGCGCGTGACGCGCTCAATGACCGCATCAGCGAGCTCGCCAGCGAGCTGGACCGCACCCAGCGCAGCCTGAACGACCTTCAGCAGCAGTACGAACAGTACGCCGACGCCGATATGCCGGCCCTGGAGCGGGATCTGGCCGAGCTGCCCCAATGGCGTGAACAGGTGCAGCAATGGCAGGAACACCTGGCGGTGATGGAAGAGGCCTCCGCCGCCAACCGCTCGCGCCTCGACGGCCGCCTGCGCGAGCTCGCCGATCACCTGGCACGCCGCACCGATGAAATCCAGGCGCTCATCGACGAGCTGGGCGACGAAAAGTCGGCCCGCAACGAGCAGCAATGGGCCTCGGAGCGCGAGCTGGACGCCCAGTACCATACGCAGCGCGCCGACCTGGACGCCGCCTATCAGTCACGGCTCGAGCAGAGCATCGAACGCCTGGCCGATCTCAAGGCACAGCTTGCCTCGACGGCCCAGTCGTCCGAGGAAATCCAGGAAGCCGAGCTGGCCCAGGCTCGCGTCGACCAGGCGCAGAGCGATCGCAACGGCGCGGCCAGCCGGCTCGAAGGCCTGCGCCGCGAGCACGAGACCCTGCGCCGCGAACGCGACGCGGCAGAGCAGGAACGGGAAAGCGCCAAACAGCAGCTCAATCGCGCGGAGCAGCGCTGGCAGGAACTCCAGCGCCAGCGCGATCCCGCCGAGGGCAGCCTGCGTCATTTCATGCGCTACCACCGTCCCGGCTGGGAGCACCAACTGGGCAAGGTCATCGCTCCTGAACTGCTCGAGCGACGCGATCTCTCCCCACGGCTGACGGAGGCCGAACACGACGACCTCTTCGGGGTATCGCTCGACCTGGCCGCCATCGAGCTGCCCGACCACGCCCGTGACGAGGCGAGTCTCAATGCCGCCATCGAGGCCGCCGAGGTCGAGTACGCCCGGGCCGAAACCGATCTCCAGGCCGCCGAGAAACAGCTCAAGGCCTGCCACGAACGGGTCCAGGGCATCGAGGAAACCCTCGGCCAGGCGCGTCTCGCCCTGAAGCATGCCGATGACGAAGTCGAATACGCCCTGGATGCCCGGCATCAACTCCAGGAACGTCACGTCCGGCAGCAGACAGAGCGCCGGCGCGTCGCCGAAGAGGCACTGGCCAATCAACAGGCTGCCGACCAGGCCCTGCGCGATGAGAAACGCGAAGCCCTCGACACCCTCGATCAGACGCACCAGGCACAACTCCTGGAGCTCAAGGCCGACGGCCAGAGCCAGCTGGCGAGCTTCGACGCCCGCATCGAGCAGCACCGGCGGCAGCTCGAGGACCTCAAGGCCGAGCATCAGCGTCAGTGCAAGGAACTGGAAGCCGCCTTCGACCAGGAACTGCTGGACCAGGGCGGCGATCCGGAAACGCTCAGATCCACCCGTGGACGCATCGCCGAGCTGCAGGAGCGGATTCGCGTCACCGAGAATCGTCGCGAGGAACTCGACGCCTACAGCCGCTTCATGCGCGTCGAATGGGGCGAGCGCAAGCCGCAGCTGGTCGATCGCGAAGCGACCCTGACCCGCGACAAGCAGAGCGCCCAGCACCAGCGCGAGCAATGCCGCAGCGACTTCCAGGCTGCCAAGGTGGCGCACCAGGAAGCGGCCAAGTCACTGAAGGCCCGCCGCGACAACGAGCGAGAGATCATCGAGGCCCTCAAGCCCTTGCTGGGGCAGATCGAAGGGCTGGGCCTGGCGCCCGCCAGCCAGCCCGATGGCGAGGTGCCCGGTGACGTGCACGAGCGCATCGAGCGCACCCGCCAGGCCCTGACCAATCGTGGCCGTGAACTCGAGACACTGCGCAAGGGCTGCGAGCAGGTCGAAGGGGACCTGATCAAGGGGGCCAGCCAGGGCTTCGTCGATACCCTGCATGCCGAGCGAGCCAAGCTCGGCGGCCACGGCGACGAGCAGGGCGTCAGCCCGCGCCGTCAGTTGCCGCTGTTGCGTGGCATGCTCCAGCTGCTCGAGGACCAGCAGCAGCAATTGATCCAGCAAGGGCGCAACCTCGGCGCGGACCTGGACAAGTTCTTTACCGTCTTCCGCGATCTCAACCGGCGCATCAGTGCCCAGAGCCGCCGCTTGTCCGAAGAAGTCGCCGACGACCTGCGCCTCGACGGCATCGGCAAGGCCGAAGTGCGTATCCAGTCGACCATCGACGAGCTGGGCTTCTGGGAGCCGCTCAAGCGTTTCGCCCAGCTCTACCGCGACTGGGAAAACTCCACTCAGAGATTGCCCGGTGACGACTACCTGGACGCCCTGGCCGATGTCGTCGACCTGCTGCGTCACGACCAGCAGTACAGTTTCGAGAGCCTGCTGCGCCTCGAGCTGCACCTGAACGAGGGCGGCACCGACCTGTTGATCAAGAGCGATCGCCAATTGCTCGAATCCTCGAGTCACGGCATGGCCTACCTGATCCTGTGCAAGTTCCTGCTGGCCTTCACGCGGCTGCTGCGCGGGCCCTCGGAGATCGCCATCCACTGGCCCATCGATGAGATCGGGACCCTGGCCTACCACAACGTCGAGACCCTGTTCGACGCCTGCGACAGCAACCGCATTCATATCGTGGGGGCCTTCCCCAACCCGGAATCCGACGTCCTGCTGCTGTTCCACAATCGTTACCTGATCGACCGCGACGCCGCCCAACCCAATCGGCGTCGCCTGAAACGCATCGAGCCGCGCCTGAGCCGCCTGGCCGAGCGCCTGCAGGAACGCACGACCGCACGCGCTGACGAGGAGGTGCCGTCATGATCGAACATGGTCCGCTGCTGGAACGCCTGCTGGCCGGCGAGTTCATCTGCCAGGTCAGCGATGACAGGGCCTTTCGCCGCCTCGCCGACGACGACGTGCGTGAGCAGATCGACACCTATCTGCGTCCGCTCAATCGCCGGCTGGCCACCAACACCGAAGGCAGCGTCTACTTCCTGGCCTGGCGGCAGCTCAACGACGAGGCGCGCGAGCAACTGTCCCGGCAACTGGGCGAGACTCTGCACAGCCTGATGCCGATGCTCGAATGGCTCCAGTTGATGCAGGAAGCCCTGGGGCACGATGCTCTGGTGGCACCCGGTGATGTACTCAAGCCCGCCGAACTGAGCGCCCGCTGCGAAGACAACCAGAGCCTGCGCGAACAGCTCGAGCGTCTCGCCGGCGACAGCTTCTTCGGCTCCCAGAGCGAGCAGCTCGATGCCCAGATGAAGCAGGTCTTCAAGCGGCTCAAGGAACACGGCTATCTGCTGCAGCCCCATGCCGACCGCCAGGTCTACCTGGTCACCGGCAAGATCGACTACCTCGTCGACCTGGTGCGCTTCATCCGCGACGAAGAGAAGCTTCCCGTCGACGACGAGACGCCCAGGGCGCAGGAGAGCTTGCTGTGAGCGACGATCACGAGCTGGAAAGCCGGCTGATCACCACCGGCGTCGAGCGACTGGCGCTGCTCGGCAAGCACGCCGATGCCCTGATGCAGGGGTACAGCCGTGACGAAGTGCCGCTGGACACGCTGAGCGAGACGGCGCTGCGCCGCCTGCTGGCCGCGCGCATCGTCTGGCGTCCCGACGACCAGGGCGGCGTCAAGCTGGCGCCCCGGGTGCGCGAATTGATCGCCGAGATGCTGGCCGACGAAACCCGTCGCCAGGTCAATGCCGATGTGGGCGAGACCCTGGAACTGCTGCGCACCCTGGTGCAGAGCTACCGCGAGGCCTTGAGCCAGGGAGAGCACTGGCGGCAGGAACAGCAGCTGCTGCGCCTGCGTCAGGCGGTGGATGACCTCAACGGCCGCTTCGCCGACGCCATCGACAGCCTATGGCAGCGCCTCAACAGCGACTTCGGCTTCGTCAGCCGTCTCAATGACAAGATCCGCGAGAACGACCGGGCCCAGAAGCAGATCGTGCGCCTGCTGGACGGCCTGCAACTGATCGACTTCAACGAACTGATCGAACTGGTCGGCACCGATGGCGCCCTGCGCAAGCTGTTGATCAGCCAGTTGCAGCGTCAGCTCAGCCAGCATTACACCAGCCTGCGAGAGGTACAGAGCCGACTCACCGAACTGATGGCGCGCTTTCGCCAGCAGCAATCGCGCAGTCGGCTGGTCAGCGGCATGGCCGCCTTCCTGCGCGAGCACCCCCATTTCATGCCGGGCAACTATGCCCGCCGCAGCGAGGTGCCGGAACTGATCAACCAGGCGACGCCATTGACCGCCGCCGCCGCACCCGCCCTGGACCACGAGCCGGATACCCGGCTTCTGACCGAGCTCGTGCACGAGTTGCCGGCGCCGGTCCACAAGCCTCAGGAGGTCGCCGCCGCCAGGCCCGCCGAGGTCGAGGAGCAGAGCCTGGTGGCGGCTCGCCAGCAGGCGCTCAAGCAGGACGTGGAAAGCTTTTACCTGGCGGTGATCGACCATTCCGACCCTGCGGGCATCAGCGCGCTCGCCTACCTGCAGGAAAGCGACATGGAGTGGGGCGAGGAAATCTGGCTCTTCCAGGTCATCGCCGAATACCAGGGCCTGCCGCGCAGCGAGCAACGCGCATTCCGGCTCCATCAAACGGAAAGCCCCGCCAGCCGCTTCAACGACCTGCGGCTGATACACGACGTGACCCTGCAACTGGCGAATACGGCATGACCGATGTACTGAAGAACCGCACGCATGGCTGGCTGAGCGAGATTCACGACAAGCTGCGCCGCCAGCCCTATGTCGAGAAGAATGACGAGCTGGCCGCCACCCGGGAGTTCATCGCCTGGTGTGACCAGCACGGCCTGGACCTCGAGCTCTATCGGCGCCACCGGACCCTGCGTTTTGACCGGGAGTTGATCGCCAGGGTGCAGGGGCTGCTCGAAAGCCTCGGACATCCGCCGCTGGGCACGAGCACCCGGGGCAAGACGACCGCCGAACAGGCCACGCTGAGCGATCTGGAAGACAAGGGACGCGGGGAGCGCCCGCGTACCCATCGTGTACTGTTGAACACCGCCACGGTGGGCACTCGGCCGGGCATCGTGCAAGGTGATCGCGAGATTCTCGATGTCGACTGGCGGGACCTGGACCTGTCGGCCTTCGATGTCCTGGTCATGGTCGAGAACCTCGACAGCCTCCATGCGTTTACACCCGATATCCAGGCGCTGTCGGCGTACCGGCAGCCGCTGGTGGTGTATCGTGGTGACACGCATTACGGGGGAGGCTTCAGCCGGCTGGCCAAGGCCTGGAGGGCCGGCGGAAAGCCCCATCTGGGACTTGGTGACTTCGATCCTCGCGGCGTGGGTATCGTCCTCGGCAGCGGGGCCATGCAAATGCTGTTGCCACCCCTGGAGTGGCTGCGCGAACATGCCACACAGCACCATGTGCCCGCCGAGCAACTGCCGGATCAGTCCGTACTGCGCAAGCATCGCGAGCAGTTGCCGGATTCGCATCCACTGCGTGGCTACCTGGCGTTACTGCTCGACGAGCAGCGCGGGCTCAAGCAGCAATGGTTCGGCGACACCCTGACGCCCATCGGCCTCATGGCACTGACCCCGGACTGAACGGCAAACGCTGAATAAAGGAAGCGCTGAACAAATCGCCGAGCGTAAGGACCATACATGCAACCTCTGCTCCTCAATGCCGACATGGGTGAGAGCTTCGGCGCCTGGACCATGGGTCTGGACAGCGAGGTCATGCCCCATGTGGATCTGGCCAATGTGGCCTGCGGTTTCCATGCCTCCGACCCGGACGTGATGCGTGAAACGGTTCGCCTGGCCGGGCGCCATGGCGTGACGGTGGGCGCACATCCCGCCTATCCGGATCTGACGGGATTCGGGCGGCGTTCCATGGCCTGTTCACCCGCCGAGGTCGAGAACCTGGTGCTCTATCAGGTCGGTGCCCTGGCCGGTATGTGCCGTGCCGAGGAGCGCTCGCTTGGCTACGTGAAGCCCCATGGCGCTCTCTACAACGACATGATGCGCGACCATGCCATCCTGGCCGCCGTGATGCGGGCCCTGGCGGCCTTCGATGCCGGCTTGCCCCTGATGGTGATGGCCACCCGGGACAACAGCGCCGAACGGGAGCTGGCTCGCCAGCACGGCGTGACGCTGTGGTGCGAGGCTTTCGCGGATCGCGCCTACGATGGCCAGGGGCGCCTGGTCTCGCGTCGCGAACCGGGGGCGGTGCATCACGAGCGCGACGTCATCGTCGACCAGGCCCGCCGCATCGCCCGGGGCGAGCCGCTGACCGCCACCGATGGCAGCCAGCTCGTGCTGCAGGCCGACACCCTCTGCGTGCATGGCGACAACGCCGAATCCATTGCCGCCATCGCCGCGATTCGTCAGGCACTGGTCGCCGAGGGCAGGGCACCGGAAGACGGCCACTCGACGGAGGACGGGCCGTCATGAGCGCCGTGCTGCCGAGGATCGAGCCCGCCGGCCTGGACGGCTGGATGGTCCGGCTGTTCGCTGCCATCGACGAGGCCAACATGCCCTGGCTGACCGCCCTGGTGCGGCGTTGCGAAGCGAGTTTCGGCGATGCCCTGGTGGACCTGGTCCCGTCCTACACCACGCTGCTGGTAGTGTTCGACCCGCTGGCCATGGCGCCGGAAGAGGCCCGGCAGCGACTCACGACCCTCCTGGCCGACCTGCAACCCGACGAGGCGCGTGACGACGCCGAACCCCGCGAGCTGCCGACCTGGTACGACCCCTCGGTGGGACCCGAACTCGAACGTCTGGCCGAACGGGCCAACATGAGCATCGAACAGGTCATCGAACAGCACAGCCAGGCCGAATATCGAGTCTTCGCACTGGGCTTCGCGCCAGGCTTCGCCTTCATGGGGCGGGTCGACGAGCGCATTGCCTGCCCGCGACTGGAGACGCCGCGCCGACGCGTGCCCAGGGGCAGCGTGGCCATCGCCGAGCGTCAGACATCCGCCTACCCGCTGGTATCGCCGGGTGGCTGGAACCTGGTCGGCCGAACCTCGGCGGTGCTGTTCGACCGCCACCGCGAGGGCTTCAGCCTTCTCGCCGTGGGCGACCGGGTACGTTTCGTGCCCGTCTCGCGGGTCGAGTTCGAACGGCTGGGCGGTGACACCCGGAGCGTGGAGGCGAATCAATGAGTGACGTGAAGACGCGCTTCGAGGTGCGTCGTGCCGGGCCGCTGGCGCTGCTGCAGGACGCCGGGCGCTTCGGCGTACGGCGCCTGGGCGTTACCCAGGGCGGCCCCGCCGACCCGCATGCCTGGGCCTGGGCCAATCGTCTGGTCGGCAATGCCTGGGGCGCTACCGCGCTCGAGGTCACGATGGGTGGCCTGGAACTCGATGTCGCTCGAGAGACCGTCATCGCCGTGTGCGGCGCCGATCTCGGCGTGACCCTGGAGGGACACTCCCTGCCGCTCTGGGAGAGCGTGCGAGTCCGCGCGGGACAACGGCTGGCGTTTGCCCAGCCGGTCAACGGGCTGCGGGCCTATCTGGCCGTTGCCGGTGGTGGCTTCGCCGCCGAGCCGGTCCTCGGCAGCACCGCCTGCGTGCCTCGCGAGGGGGTCGGCGGCCTGGATGGCCTCGGCCACAAGCTGGAAGAGGGCGACTGCCTGGGAGCCGAGACGCCGACGGGCATGCCGGATACCGGCCGGCGTGCCCCCGACGACGTGCGGCCCGACTATGCCACGACGCCGAGACTGGCACTGCTGCCGGGTGCCCAGATCGCCGAATTCGAAGGGCGCAGCCTGTATCAGGCCTTCAATACGGCATGGCGAGTCGATGAACGGGCCGATCGCATGGGCGTGCGCCTGCGGGGGCCGCAATTACGCTGCCGACTCGGCGGCATGGTCTCCGAAGGCATCGGGCTCGGCGCGGTACAGGTACCGCCCGACGGCCAACCCATCGCGCTGCTCAACGACCGCCAGACCATCGGCGGCTACCCGCGCCTCGGCGCCCTGACACCCCTCGCCTGCGGACGACTGGCGCAATGCCTGCCAGGGCAGGACGTGCACCTGGTCGCAACCTCGCGGGAACGCGCCCACAACGAACACCGGCGCTTCCGCGCCGGCTTTCGATAGCTTCTGGACACCAGCCCCGGACGTCGCCAAAGCAGGAGATGCTGAGGCACTTTTCGTACACTAGTGCTGCATAAATCGCCGAGCACCGCGTAACGAAGCGATTTGCATGCGCAGGCATTTATGCAGTGCTTCCCTAAATGCCGAGCCCGCTCTCACGTAACAACTGATCGATCGACAGCGCCGACTGCGGCCGGCGAGGGGCATCCTCGAACATCAGCTCGGTCTCGAGCTCATCGACACCCTCGCTCACCAGACGCTCGATCAACTCGGCCTTGGAAAGGCCGGTGCGCTCGGCGAGGCGCTCCAGACGGGTTTCAAGCCCTTGGGAAAAACGCAGAAAGTGCGGCATGGGGCAGTCCTCCTGGCACGATGATGCCCAGTATACCCCGACGTTGTGACAAAACCTTGACGGCCACCTGGTAGGTGTTCGAAAAAGTATCACCGGGATCAACGAGGGTACGACGATGACTGACCACACTAACAACCAGGAGTGGCTTCCCAATATCCACCCTGGCGAGATCCTGCTCGAGGAATTCATCGAACCGCTGGGGCTGACCAAGAACGCCTTGGCCACTGCAATCGATGTACCGGCAACGCGTATCGGGGAATTGACCCGGGGCCGCCGTGCCATCACGGCCGATACTGACCTGCGATTGTCTCGTTACTTCGGCACCAGCGAAGGCTTTTGGCTCCGGCTACAGAATGCCCATGACCTGGAGAAAGCACGCCGGGAAGGGAGCTATCGTGCCATCAAGCCGCGCGCTGCCTAGGTCACTATGGCCGTCAAGAATAGCTGTGCATTCAGTGCATGATGACGCCAGGATGGTCACGCGCCTGCCTCGCCCATAAGATGCAAGGGTCGCCGCCGATGTGAAGGCGGCTCGGCCATACGTTTTGTCTTTCGGGTGTTGACCTTGGGGTTACTTCCAGCTTCCAGCCGCGAAGCGGCGCTCTTCAAGCTTTCCGCTCACGCCAACCCCCGCCGCTCCATCACTTCCAGGATGATCGGTACCGGGGTCATCAGGTGGTCGCGCATCATCCGGCAGGCGGTATCGGTGTCGCGAGCCAGGATGACTTCGACCAGGGCGGAGTGCTCCTGGCGTTTGCGCTCCAGGGCGTCGTCGGAGAACACCGTCTCGCATAGCCACAGATGTCGATAGCGCTCGACCTGATCGAAGAGGTTCTCCCGAACCTGCAGCAGGTGAGGGGAGTTGCAGCCGGTGGCAATGGCGGTATGGAAGGCCTTGTGCCGGGTATCCCAGATATCGAGCATCTCGTCGGGGCCGTTCACCTCCATGACCTTGGCCAGGGTATGCGCCTTGGCGAGAACGTCGGCCTCCCAGGCATCGTCACCCCGCTGGATGGCCAGCTCGAGCACCAGCCCCTCGAGCTGCGCCCGCGCATCGTAGAGATCGGCGAGCTCTTCCCGAGACATCGGCGCGACCCGATAGCCGCGCTGGCTGATGGCCACGACCAGGCGCTCGGCGACCAACTGCGACAACGCCTCGCGCAAGGGGCCGACACCCAGATCGTAATGCTGCTTGAGACGGCTCATCAGCAACTTCTCTCCGGGCTGGAAGACCCCGCGAATGATGTCGTGCTTGAGGCCGCGATAAGCGCTGATACCGAGATTCTGTTTGGGAGTGCTGTCCATCGTCCTGCCGATTCAAGGAACTGAACCGGTATGATACTCGAAGACATCGCAGCGGGAAGAGAGGGGGGAAGCTGTAAGCTATAAGCCGTAAGCTGTAAGTAACCCCAAGGTCAAAACCACCGCAGATAGCAGAGAGACTTTGGGGTTGCTGTTGACCTTTCTTACAGCTTATAGCTTACGGCTTACAGCTCCTCGCCTCGCCTTGGCTTACAGCTTACAGCTATGTTCAGCTTCTAACTGTTTTGCTCCGGTGCCAGTTCCTGCGTATACAGCGCATTACCGGCGGTGTCTTTCAGGGTGACGGTCAGCGTCTCGCTTTCGCCGTCGAGGTCGACCTGGCCGAAGAACTGGTAGCCTGCCGAGGGCGGCAGGTTGGCCTGGCCGTCGGGCGGTGCCTTCTGGAAGACGACCTTGGGGCCGAAGGTGGCGTCGAGGTCGTTGGGGCCGAAGGTGCCGGCATGCAGGGGGCCGCTGACGAATTCCCAGAAGGGCCGGAAGTTCTTGAAGGCGGCGCGTTCCGGCGAGTAGTGGTGCGCGGCGGTGTAGTGCACGTCGGCGGTGAACCACACCACATTGCGGATATCGTTGTCGCGAATGGCCTCCAGCAACCGGGCGATCTCCTGCTCCCGGCCCAGCGGCCGGCCGGGCTCGCCGTTGGCGACCGCCTCGGCATTGTCGCCGTCGGCGACCATCAATCCCACCGGCATGTCCGAGGCGATGATCTTCCAGGTCGCGGTGGAGCCCTTCAGGCTGTCGATCAGCCAGTCGATCTGCTGGCGGCCGAGCAGGGTGGCGCCATCTTCCTGTCGGTTGGCGTCGTTGTGCCCGCGGAAGCTGCGCATGTCGAGCATGAACACCTCGAGCCCCGGCCCGTAGGGGAAACGGCGATGAATCCGCTGGGGCGCCTCGGGCTGCTGCCGCAACGGCATGTACTCGAGGAAGGCCTGGCGAGCCCGGGCCGAGAGCAGCGAAACGTTCGTCTCGGTGTAGCGCGGGTCGTCCAGCACTTCACCGGGATACCAGTTGTTCACCGTCTCGTGGTCATCCCACTGGGCCAGCATTGGCACCTCGGCGTTCAGGCCCCGCACATTGGCATCCATCAGGTTGTAGGCATGCTGGCCCCGATACTCGTCGAGGGTCTCGGCCACCTTGCGCTTGGCCGGCGTGACCAGGTTGCGCCAGGTGCTGCCATCCGCCAGCTCGACGCTCTCCTTCAGGGGACCATCGGCATAGACGGTGTCGCCGGAATGAAGGAAAAAGTCCGGACGCTGCTGACGCATGGTCTCGTAGGTGGTCATGCCGCCGCGTGACTCATCGATGCCCCAGCCTTGACCAGCGGTATCGCCGGACCAGACGAAGCGCACATCGCGCTTTTGAGTGGAGGGCAGGCGTAGCTGTCCGGCAACGGGCTCGCTGACGGCTCGATGATCGCCAAGGGCCGCGAAGCGTACCCGATAATGCAGGGTGTCCATGCCATCGAGCCCGGTGACGTCCAGCTTGGCAGTGAGGTCCCGCACAGGCATGGTCTCGGGGCCACGCAGGTGGCGCGCGCCCTTGAATTCGGGATTGTCGGCGATCTCCAACAGCATTCTGGAAGGACGGTCGGCACGCGACCAGATCATGGCGCGATCCGTCAGCATGTCACCGCTCATCACGCCGGAAGTGATCACCGGGCGGCGCGTCTCGGCAAGTACGATGGCGGGCGCGGCCATGGTGGCGCCGAGCGCCACGCCACCCTGCAGGCCAAGGCCCAGTACCTGGCGTCGTGTCAGCATGTCATCGGTCTCCTCGGGTTTTTATCGGCAATCGGGAGCCTAGGCGAAGTGGATGACAGTTATATCGCCATCTGATGAACCTTGGGTCATCGCCAGTATTGTCAGCGAATGGAGACAATACAAAGCGCGCGGGTCATGTGTTGAGATAAGGGGCGATACAGGATGGCGAAATAACAGGGATAGCGGATCCCCGGGGCTGTGAAACAGAATGTTGAGCCAGCGCCCGGCCCGGAAGCGGGCCACGGTGGCAATGAACACCGACATCGTTAGGCAGGTTACAAAAAATGACGTGCCGATCAGAGACTTCCGCGCCGCCTCTGGGTCGTTAACTGCGTCTTCCGGCTGGCCGTCACCGCCGTAAATCCATAGAATGTCAGCCGAACTGCGCTATGGTGCGCAGCTACTGGACCCCGCAGGAAGCGGCCATACAATTCAACGCGACAGGGCAAGGGAAATCGCCCGGAGCAATCCCGGGGCGGTAGCGTGCCTCGGAGAAACCTGGAGTCTTCTATCACCATGGCAATGGACGCCTGGCTCAGTACATTCAGTGTGATCGCCGTCCTGGTGGCTCTCGCGGCCACGCGCATCGCGGCAGATGCCATCCTGATGGCGGCGATGGCATTTCTGGTGGTCAGTGGCGTGCTCGCGCCCGCCGAGGCCCTGGTCGGTTTTTCCAATACCGGCGTCATGACCATCGCGGCCCTCTACGTGGTCGCCGCCGGGCTCAAGGAGACCGGCGCCGTGCAATGGGTGGCGAATGGCCTGCTGGGCCATCCTGATACGCTCAAGAAGGCGCAACTACGGGTCATGCTGCCCGCTTCCAGCCTTAGCGCCTTCATGAACAACACCACCGTGGTCGCCATGTTCATCCCGGCGCTGCAAGAGTGGTCCCGCAAACTCAAGATGCCGCCTTCCAAGCTGCTGCTGCCGTTGAGCTACACGGCCATTCTCGGGGGCACCTGCACCCTGATCGGCACCAGCACCAACCTGGTCGTCGATGGCCTCCTGCAGAGCGAGAAGGGCGTGGCACTGGGCATGTTCGATCTGGCCCAGGTCGGCCTGCCCATGCTGCTGGTCGGCGGAACCTTCCTGATGCTGTTCGCCGACCGCCTGCTGCCGCGTCGCGAAGGGGTGATCGAGCAGCTCGACCTGGCACGCGAGTACAGCGTCGAATTCGTGGTCAACGACGGTGGCCCGCTGGCCGGCAAGACCATCGCCGAAGCCGGGCTGCGTAACCTGCAATACGGCTATCTCACCGACATCGAGCGCGATGGCCGCCTGATGACCGCCGTGCCGCCCGATACCCAGCTCGAAAGCGGCGATGTCCTGGTCTTCATCGGCGCGCCCGAATGCGCCCGCGAACTACGCCAGGTGCGCGGCATCAGCCCCGGCAGCGACGACATCCACAAACTCGACGTGGCCAATCATCACCGCTGCCTGGTGGAAGCCGTGATCGGCCCGGATTTCACCGGCGTGGGCCACACAGTGCGCGAAGCCCGTGTGCGATCGCGCTTCCAGGCGGTGATCCTGTCGATCTCCCGCCAGGGGCGCCGGCTGCCCGGCAAGGTCGGCGACATTCGCCTGCAGACCGGCGACACCCTGCTGATGGAAACCGGCCACGATTTCGTCGAACAGTACCGGTACCGCCGGGACTTCCTGCTGGTCAGCGCACTCAACGACTCCACGCCGCCCAGCTTCCACAAGGCACCGATCGCGCTCTGCGTCCTCGGTGCCATGGTGCTGGCCGCCGGTGTCGGCCTGTTGTCGATCTTCGAGGCTGCACTGCTCGCTGGCGGCGGCATGCTGATGACCGGCTGCATCACCGTCAGCAAGGCACGTCGCTACATCGACATTTCCGTGCTGACCGTGATCGCCGCCTCCTTCGCGCTCGGCGCCGCCATGACCAGCTCCGGCGCCGCCCAGATCATCGCCGGCGCGGTGGTCAGCGACAGCATGTCGCCCTGGCTGGCCCTGGCCGTCGTCTACCTGCTGACGACGCTGTTCACCGAGATCATCACCAACAACGCCGCGGCGGTGCTGATGTTCCCCATCGCCATGTCGGTGGCCGACCAGCTCGGCGTCAGCTACATGCCATTCGCCATCGCCATCATGTTCGCCGCCTCGGCCAGTTTCATGACCCCGCTGGGCTACCAGACCAACCTCATGGTCTACGGCCCCGGCGGCTACCGACTGCTCGACTACCTGCGCCTCGGCGCACCCCTCAGCCTGCTCGTCGGCAGCACCGCAGTAGGGTTGATACCGTTGGTGTGGGCATTTTAGTAACGAGCTACGAGCTACGAGCTACGAGCTACGAGCTACGAGCAACCCCAAAACCTGAAGAGTGCCACTGGAGCTAGGTTTTCGCAGCTCGCTTCTCGACGCTCGCAGCTGGGGGTCGAGGCTCGCATCTGAGGGCTAAGGAGAAAGAACGTGACCGGTTCTGATATCCGCTGGCAGCAGCGGTTTGCCAACTTCAAGAGGGCGTATGCTCAGCTGGCGGGTGCGTTGGCGTTGATGGAGCAGCGCAGCCTCAGCGGCCTCGAGAAGCAAGGCACGATACAGGCGTTCGAGTTCACCTATGAGCTGGCCTGGAACCTGCTGCGCGACTACCTGACCTGGCAGGGTACACAAATGATCTCTGGGTCGCGCGATACGATTCGCGAAGCTTTCAAACTGGAGCTGATCAGTGACGGTCATGCCTGGATGGCGATGCTGCAGGATAGAAACCGGACCGTGCATACCTATAACGAGGCCACTGCCAATGAGATTCTCGAGCACCTGAAGAATCGTTATGGCGTGCTTTTTGAAGAACTCAACAACACTTTCGACGAGCTGGAAGCCAATGAAAGTCGCCCGCCGGGGGGTGAGGTATAATGGCAACTCGGTTCGGGCTTTCAGAAGATGACATCGCCAGGTTGTGTGGCGTATTTGAGCGCTACCCAAAAATAGACCAGGTGCTGCTGTATGGTTCCCGAGCCAAAGGAAATTACCGACCCGGCTCTGACATCGACCTGACTATCATCGGTGAAATTGACTGGCAGATGTTCAACCAGCTCACCACCGAACTCGATGACTTGCTCTTGCCGTACCAGATCGACCTATCGATCTACCAGCATATCGATAACGACGAACTGAAAGCGCATATCCAACGCCATGGGCAAGTGATGTACGCACGGCCCGGAAGCCTCTAAGCCCCCTAAGCCGTAAGCTTTAAACCGATTTCTCAGCTGTAAGCTTTAAGCCGTAAGCTGTAAGCAACCCAAGGTCAAAACCAACCCCGACAGGTTTTGGGGTTGACGTTTCTTACAGCTTAAAGCTTACAGCTAATAAACAAGGAGACTCTTTTGACCCATTTCGTAACGGACGATATTCGCGATCGCTTGCTTGCCGGTGTCGAGGCGGCGGGGCGCGAGGTGCTGGAGATCTACAACCGCACCTTCCAGGTGGAGACGAAGGAGGACGACAGTCCTCTGACCGAGGCGGATATGGCATCTCATCACGCCCTGGTTGCCTTGCTCGAGGCCGTCACGCCGGAGGTGCCGGTGTTGTCCGAGGAATCTGGCGACATCCCCTATGAGACGCGCCGTACCTGGGAGCGTTACTGGCTGATCGATCCGCTCGACGGCACCAAGGAATTCATCAAGAAGAACGGTGAGTTCACGCTCAACGTGGCCCTGGTGGAAAACGGTGACCCGGTGTTCGGCATCGTTCACGCCCCGGTACTCGACACCACCTGGTTTGGACAGGTCGGCCAGGGCGCCTGGAAGATGGAGAAGGGCACGTCCCACCGTATCGAAGTGCGCGCCCTGCCCGAAGCGGGTAACGAACCCTGGAAAGTCGTCGGCAGCCGCTCCCACGGTGCTGAAGCATTCGAAGCCTTCTGTGCCGGCCTGCCGGAACACGAGCGAGTCTCCATGGGCAGCTCGCTCAAGCTGTGCTTGGTCGCCGAAGGGCAGGCGGACCTCTACCCCCGTCTCGCCCCCACCAGCGAATGGGACACCGCCGCCGCCCAGGCCGTCGTCATCGCCGCCGGCGGCGAAGTCCTCAACGCCGAAACCCTCGAACCCCTGCGCTGCAACCAGCAGGATTCCGTGCTCAACCCATGGTTCATCGTCAGCGGACAACGTGACGAACGCTGGGAAACCGCGCTGCGCGCGAGTTTCAAGAGATAAGAGAGAAGAGGCAAGAAATAAGAACAACCCACACCACCCCGAAGTTCAAGACCACGTTGTTCTGGTTTTCGGGTTTGCTTCACTCTTAAAGGCGCTCAGCGCCGTTCTTATTTCTTCAAGCGGCGTAGCCGCGTTCCCCCGGGAGCGCGTAGGTGCGTTCTTCTCTCTGGACCTTATGCCAATTCCCGACCCAACGGACCGACCGATATGGAAATAACCCCCGAACGTCAGACTCACCTCAAACAGCTCGAGGCGGAGTCGATTCACATCATTCGCGAGGTGGCTGCGGAGTTCCGTAACCCGGTGATGCTGTACTCCATCGGCAAGGACTCCTCGGTGATGCTGCATCTGGCCCGCAAGGCCTTTTACCCCGGGACGCCGCCGTTCCCGTTGATGCACGTCAACACCACCTGGAAGTTCAAGGAAATGATCAAGTTCCGTGACCAGATGGCCGAGGAGGCCGGCATGGAGCTGATCGAGCACATCAACCAGGAAGGGGTGGAAGCCAACATCAACCCCTTCGATCACGGCAGTTCCAAGTACACTGACGTGATGAAGACCCAATCGCTCAAGATGGCGCTGGACAAGTACCAGTTCGACGCCGCCTTCGGCGGTGCGCGCCGCGACGAAGAAGCCAGCCGCGCCAAGGAGCGCGTCTTCTCCTTCCGCGACAAGCACCATCGCTGGGACCCCAAGAGCCAGCGTCCGGAGCTGTGGAACGTCTACAACTCCAAGGTCAACAAGGGCGAGTCCATCCGCGTCTTCCCGCTTTCCAACTGGACCGAGCTGGATATCTGGCAGTACATCTACCTCGAATCCATCCCCATCGTCCCGCTGTACTACTCCGCCCTGCGTCCGGTCGTCCACCGCGACGGCATCGACATCATGGTCGACGACGACCGCTTGCCGCTCGAAGAAGGCGAAGTCCCCGAGGAAAAATGGGTCCGCTTCCGTACCCTCGGCTGCTACCCCCTCACCGGCGCCGTGGAATCCAAAGCCACGACCCTGCCCGAAATCATCCAGGAAATGCTCCTGACCAAAACCTCGGAACGCAGCGGCCGCGCCATCGACCACGACCAAGCCGGCTCGATGGAGAAGAAAAAGAGGGAAGGGTACTTCTGAGGCGCGAAGCGCCTCAGAAAGCCGTAAGCTGTAAGCTTTAAGCTGTAAGAAAAACAGCAAGCTTGATGCTGGGAGGGAACCCATGAATTTTGAGCGGCTGGAAGTATGGAAGCGCTCTGCCCGTTTGTCTGCAGAGCTATATAAGTCACTTTATGGCCTTCGAGATTTTGGTTTTCGTGACCAAATCACCCGCTCAGGGCTTTCAATTCCCAGCAATATCGCCGAAGGAATGTCTAGACGTACCAAAAAGGACAAGAGCCATTTTCTGGTAGTCGCCAGAGGTTCGTGTTCGGAGCTACGAACTCAGGTTTATATTGGCATGGATATTGGCTACATCGGCGAGCAGCAAGGACGGCAGTGGATACAAGAGACCCGTGAAATTTCCTCAATGCTCCATGGGTTGCTGAGTACTCTGGATAACGAATGAATCGATAGCTGGAAGCCGGGGTTGTGGGGGTGACTTACAGCTTACGGCTTACAGCTTACAGCTAGGATGTTAGCTATGTCCCATCAATCAAGTTTGATCTCAGACGACATCGAAGCGTATTTGAAGGAGCATGAGAACAAGGATCTGCTCCGTTTTATCACCTGCGGTAGCGTCGATGACGGTAAGTCGACGTTGATCGGTCGGTTGCTGCACGATTCCAAGATGATCTACGAGGATCAGTTGGCGGCGATCACGCAGGCGTCGAAGACCAGCGGGACCACCGGGGATGAGGTGGATCTGGCGTTGCTGGTGGATGGTCTGCAGTCCGAGCGGGAGCAGGGCATCACCATCGATGTGGCGTATCGCTTCTTCTCGACCGACAAGCGCAAGTTCATCATCGCCGATACGCCGGGGCACGAGCAGTACACCCGCAACATGGCGACCGGGGCGTCCACGGCGAGCCTGGCGGTGATCCTGGTCGATGCGCGCCATGGCGTGCAGACTCAGACGCGCCGGCACAGCTTCATCGCCGATCTGCTGGGTATCCAGCACCTGGTGGTGGCGATCAACAAGATGGATCTGGTCGACTACTCCGAGGCGCGCTACAACGAGATCGTCGAGGAATACCAGGACATCGCCAACAAGCTCAATGCTCCGGATATCCGCTTCGTGCCGATGTCGGCGCTGAAGGGCGACAACGTGGTCAACAAGAGCGAGGCCATGAGCTGGTACGACGGCCCGGCGATGCTCGAGCTGCTCGAGACCGTCGAGATCCGTCACGACCAGAACCTGCGCGACCTTCGCCTGCCGGTGCAGTACGTCAATCGCCCGAACCTGGATTTCCGCGGTTACTGCGGCACGCTGGCCGCCGGCGTCCTGCAGCCCGGCCAGGCCGTGCGGGCCCTGCCTTCCGGCAAGACCTCCAAGGTCGAGCGCATCGTCACCTGGGACGGCGATCTCGACGTCGCCTATCCGGGATATGCCGTCACCGTGACCCTGGAAGACGAGATCGATATCTCCCGGGGTGACTGGATCGTCGCCGAGGATGCCCAGGTGCCGCTGGCCACCAGCTTCGAGGCGGACATCGTCTGGATGCACGAAAAGGCCCTGGAGCCCGGCAAGCTGTACGACCTCAAGCTCGCCACCCGCGACATGGCCGGCAAGGTCAAGGCCATCGACTACCAGGTCGACGTCAACACTCTCGAGCAGCGCCACGCCGATCACCTCGACCTCAACGCCATCGCGCGCTGCCAGGTGGAGCTGACCGCACCGGTGCCGGTGGACGACTACCGCACTAGCCCGGGCACCGGCAATTTCATCATCATCGACCGCCTCACCAATATCACCGTGGGCGTCGGCATGATCCACCAGCCGCTGGAAAGCGAGCTGCCCTACGAGTTCCGCGACAACGACAGCAAGGCCAACGTGGTGTGGAACCGCACCAGCGTCACCCAGGCCATGCGCGAGCAGCTCAACGGCCACGAAGGCAAGTGCGTCTGGCTGACCGGCTACTCCGGTTCCGGCAAGTCGACCCTGGCCAATGCCCTGGAAGTCGAGCTCAACCGCCGCGGTTACCACACCATGCTGCTCGACGGCGACAACATCCGCCATGGCCTGTGCAAGGATCTGGACATGGGCGAGGAGGATCGTGCCGAGAACATTCGCCGGGTCGGTGAAGTGGCTCGCCTGTTCGCCGAGGCCGGGGTGATCGTCATCACCGCCTTCATCTCGCCGTTCCGCTCCAATCGTGATGCGGCCCGCGAGCTGTTCGACGAGGGCGACTTCATCGAAGTCCACGTCGATACACCGCTGGATGTGTGCGAGCAGCGCGACCCGAAAGGCCTCTATCACAAGGCTCGCGAAGGGCGCCTCAAGGACTTCACCGGGATCAACAGCCCCTACGAAGTGCCGAAGAACCCCGAGGTGACGGTCAACACCGAAACCATGAGTCAGCAGGACATCATCACCCACTTGCTCAAGGCCTTGTAAAACCTTGTTGCAAGGTTGTTCGAGAACGGCCTTCTAGAGCGGCCCTTCGAGCAGAGCCTTGCAAACCGGGGCCTGGAGTGGCGCTTCGATGAAGCGCCACTCGGGCGGGCGGTGTCATGCTGAAAGCGCAAGGAAACCATCATGGAACATCAACAACGAAACGGCAGGGCCAGAGGCGGTGCCAGCGTACTGCTGCTGGCGCTGGCGATTGGCCTGACAGGCTGTGCTGCCCAGCAGGGCCAGCATGCGTCCGGCTCGGTCATTGTCGGGTCGCAGGGCACGCCGCTGGGGGCCAACCTCAACGGCTTCCTCAGTCAGTCTGCTCCTGGTTCGACCGTGGTGCTGCAGCAGAGCCCCTGGGGCGGCAACGTCGAAGTCATGGCCGATGCGCCCTATTACGCGGCGAGCGGCCGTACTTGCCGGCACCTGCAGATCATGAGCCTGCAGCGTAGTGGCATGCGTTCCGCCGTGGCCTGCGAGACGGCCGATGGCAGTTGGGTCTCGCAGCGGCTGGTGACACAAATTCAGGCAGGGGGGGCGAGCCAGTGATCAACCGCGATACCTCGACATTGAGTGCGGCGCTGGTCGCGGGCTTGCTGCTGCTGCCCGGCCTGGCCAGTGCTCAAAGCTTCTTGCAGTCAAGCGCGAACGTCCAGCCACAACAGCAACAGAGCCAGGGGCAGTCATCTGCTTCCCGGGGCGGAGGGCAAAGCAGCAACGTGGATGCGACGCCCCGCGCCAACTGGGACAGTGCCAACTATGGCCCGGTGCCCAACCCGGATTATGGGCTGAAAGCCAATCCGCCCAAGACCGAAATGGAAGAGTTGTCTCCGTTCGGGGCCAACCTCTTCGAGGGCGGCTTCCGTGGCACCATGGCCGATGGCCTCAATGCCGATTACCAGATCAAGCCTGGTGATCAGGTCACGCTACGCGCCTGGGGGGCCGTGGAACTCGATCAGACGGTGCCGGTGGATGCCCAGGGCAACATTTACATTCCCTCGATCGGTCCGGTGCCGGTACAGGGCATGAGCAGCCAGCAACTGGATGCGCAGGTCAGGCAGGCCATCAAGAACGTCTATCCCCAGGACGTCGAGGTCTATACCAACCTGCAAGGTGTCCAGCCGGTGGGCGTGTTCGTCACCGGCTATGTCGAGAACCCGGGCCGCTATGCCGGCACTCCGTCGGATTCGGTGCTCTACTTCCTCGATCAGGCAGGGGGCATCGACAAGTCGCTCGGCAGCTACCGCCAGATTCGTGTAGAGCGTGATGGTCGCGTAGTCGCCAACGTCGACTTGTACGATTTCCTGCTCGAAGGCGACATCGAGCGCCCGCAATTCAAGGACGGCGACACCATCGTGGTCGAAGAGCGTGGTCCGGCGATCGCCGTGACGGGTGACGTACACCGTGAATACCGCTACGAGCTGCAGGGCGAACAACTGACGGGATCGGAAGTCACTCGCCTGGCGCGCCTGCAGAGTGGGGTCTCGCATGTGTTGCTGCGGGGCGACCGTGCCGACGGTCCCTTTGCCGAGTACATCGCACTCAACGATTTCGGCAGCCAATCCGTGCGCAGCGGCGATGAGGTGTTGTTCAGTTCCGACCAGCGCGAAGAGACAATCATCGTAGAGCTCGAAGGCAGTTTTTACGGCCCTTCCCGTTACGCCTTGCCGCGAAACGCACGGCTTGGCGAGTTCCTCGACGCGATCGACGTACCCAAGGACATGACCAGTGTTCGGGACATTTCGATTCTGCGTGAAAGCGTCGCTACACAGCAGGAAGATGCGCTCGAAAAGAGCCTACAGCGTCTGCAGACGACCTACCTGGGTTATCCGGCGCGTACCGCCGAAGAGGGCAAGATCCAGGTACAACAGGCCGAGCTGATCGAGCGTTTCGTGCAGAAGGCCTCGCAGGTCGAGCCTTCCGGGCAACTGGTCGTGGCTCGCGGGAACAGCGGGATCGCCGATGTGCGCCTGCAGGATGGTGACGTCGTCAAGATTCCCGAGACCAACGATGCCATCCTGCTCAGTGGCGAGGTCACCATGCCCCAGGCCGTGGTCTACACCCCGGGGATGTCCGTCGAGGATTACATCGACCAGGCCGGTGGCTTCACGCCACGCGCCAACGACGATGGCATCCTGGTGGCGCATCGCAATGGGGCGGTCATCCCGGCCGACGATGCGAAGCTACGTGCCGGCGACGAGATCATCGTGCTGCCGAGGGCACCGACCAGCAACCTCGAGCTTGCCAAGTCGATCACGCAGATCCTCTATCAGGTTGCCGTGGCCACCAAGGTGGCACTCGACCTGTGATGTTCTCTATCGGCAACGAAGCACGAATGGTCAAGCGGCGCTCACGCCGCTTGACCGCTTTCCGACCGATGGATTAAGCCATGTTCCAAATATTCTCACGCGGCGCCCATGGCACCGAACGTTCGGCATGGGAGGTCACGCGTAGCGTCTGGTACGCCATGTTCATGCGCGAGGCCATCTCGCGCACCATGACCGACCGCATGGGCTGGTTCTGGATGATTGCCGAGCCCATGGCCTTCACCCTGATCATGGTGGGCATCCGGGGGTTCATCCGCGGCGATCGCCTGATCGTGGGGGCCGAGTTCATCCCCTGGATGATCGTCGGCTTGATGGGCTTTTTCCTGATCCGTGAAGGCATGATGCGTGCCCTGGGATCGATCGAAGCCAATCAGGCGCTGTTTGCCTACCGCCAGGTACAGCCGGTGGACTCGGTGCTGGTGCGCAACTTCCTCGAAGTGATGCTGCGTACCCTGATCTTCCTGCTGTTCATCGCCGGCGCCCTGATGCTGGGGATGGATCTCACTCCCGACAATGCGCTATATGCCATGTGGGACTGGTTCGCCCTCTGGTGCCTGGGCCTCGGGCTAGGCCTGATCGTCTCGGTGGCCGGCAGCCTGGTGCCGGAAATCGCCAAGGTCGTTCGGATGATCAACATGCCATTGCTGATTCTCTCCGGCGTGATCTTTCCCCTGAACAGCCTGCCGCACTGGCTGCTCGAGTATGTGATGCTCAACCCCATCGTGCATGGCCTGGAGCTCTTGCGAGCCAGTTTCTTTGAAGGTTACCAGGTGATTCATGGCACCAGTGCCACCTATTATTGGGCCTGGACCTTGAGCACGCTGGCGCTGGGTTTGCTGATGCATATGCGTTTCAAGGACCGGCTGAAGGCCAGATAACCAGGCGCCAGATCCCACAGGCAATTCATGATCGAAATTCGTAATCTTTACAAGCGCTACCATAATCACCATGGCAGCCCCTGGGTGCTCAAGGACATCAACCTCTCGTTCCCGCAAGGGGTGAGTGTCGGCCTGGTGGGGCGTAACGGGGCGGGGAAATCGACGTTATTGCGCTTGATTGCCGGCATGGATCACCCCGAGCGGGGCAGCATCGAGCGCAATTGTCGCGTTTCCTGGCCAATCGGCCTGGCCGGCGGCTTTCAGGGCTCGATGACGGGCCGCCAGAACGTCAAGTTCGTGGCGCGCGTTCATGGCGGGCGTAACAAGGAACAGGAAATCATCGACCGGGTGCAATCCTTTGCCGAAATCGGTGATGCCTTCGATGAGCCCATCAAGACCTATTCCTCCGGCATGCGCTCAAGGCTCAACTTCGGGCTCTCCCTGGCCTTCGACTTCGATGTCTATCTCTCCGACGAGGCGACCTCCGTCGGTGATCGAGCCTTCAAGGCCAAGGCGACCAAGGCCTTCAAGGATAAGGTCGGCCAGGCCAGCTTGATCATGGTCTCCCACGGCGAAGGCATCCTCAAGGACCTTTGCCAGGCCGGGGTGTACCTCCGTGACGGCGAAGCCACCTGGTATGACGACGTGGAAGACGCCATCGAGGCGTACCACGCCGAAACGGATGGCAATAGCGAAGACCATCCGCTCGGCCCGCCGGTACGGCCCAAGCGACTCGCCGAGCCGTCGACACTCGCGCAGGCGCGTCAGCAGCTGCAGAAACGGCGCCAGGAGCTGCAGAGTGCCAAGGCGAAGTTCGAAGAAGCCAGGGAGGAGGACCTGCCTCCTCGTCAGCGAAAGCACTATGGCGACGCCTTTCGAACCACCCAGCAGAATCTCCAGGATGCGCAGGCGCGACTCAAGGCATTCCAGAAACAGCGCCAGAACAACCAGGACAAGAGCGCCGAATAGCAGGGCGCCGATGGTTCCTGGTTATTGATTCAAAAGCTGTTGCAGCGCCAAGCGTACTCTCACCGTCTGTCAATGAAGCGGCCTCAGGCATTCCATTGAATGTTACGAAGCGGTCTTCAAGAGTACAGAAGTCTTCACGTTACCAGGTTTGTTGCTAACCGTATGGCCTCAAAAGATCAGATCAAAAGCGTATTGAAGAAACAGCCACAATGGGTGCTTGCCTGTGTGGCTATCTTGCTGGTTGCCTTCTATTGGGCGCTCTGGGCCGAGGACCGCTATGTCTCGCGTGCCACCGTGGTACTGGAAAGCCCCCAACTGGCCCAGCCGGAAATCAGCTTCTCCTCGATCCTCACCGGTACCTCCAGCGATACGGACCTGCTGCTGCTGCGTGAGTACCTGCTCTCGGTGGATATGCTCAAGCAAATCCAGGAGCAGCTCGATTTCCGCTTCCATTACAGCGAGCACGGTGATGTTTTCGCCCGACTGCGTGATGCCGATGCCCCCATTGAATCGCTTCACGAGTACTATCAGAAGCGCGTCAGCGTGGAGATGGACGAATATTCCGGTGTGCTGAATATCGAAGTGCAGGCCTATACGCCGGAGTTTGCCCATCAAATGGTGCAGTTGTTGCTCGATGCCGGCGAGCGTCACATGAACGACATGGGCCAGCGGCTTGCCGAGGAGCAGATGCGTTTCCTGGAGACGCAACTCGACCGCCTCAACGAACGGCTGAAAGAGGCACGTACCGACCTCCTGGAATTCCAGAACCGCGAAGGTCTGGTGTCGCCCACGCAGACGGTGGAAAGCATCAACCAGGTTGTGGCCATGCTCGAAGGCAACCTGGCGCAGCTTCAGGCCCAGCGCAAGGCCATTTCCAGCTACCAGAGCAACCGCTCAGCCGATATGCAGCGCGTACAGAGCGAAATCGATGCCATGCGCGAGCAGATCCAGAAGCAGCGTGACCGGCTGGCCCAGGCCACCGGGGAATCGCTCAACCGGGTGTCTTCCGAGTACAAGACCCTCGAGCTCCAGGCTCAATTTGCCCAGGAAACCTACTCCAGTGCGCTCTCGGCCCTGGAGAACACCCGCCTGGAAGCGGCTCGCAAGCTCAAGCAGGTCAGCGTTCTGCAGAGCCCGCTGATGCCGGAATACCCGACCAAGCCTGACCGTCTCTACAACACCACGGTCTTCGCCCTGGTCACCATCTTCCTGGCCTTCATTCTCAGCATGCTGGTGCTGATTATCCGTGACCATCGGGACTAACGTCTCGGCAGTACATGGGAATTGGCAAAAAAATCGTTGACGCCAATGTTTCAATAGGATTGATAGGGTGTAGATGAAATGGAAAGCCGCTCCGAAAAATTAGATGTTAAATATTATAAAAACCGGTATGATGACATCCTCTTGCTATCAGAAGAGGAGGCTAAACATCATTGGGTAACCTTTGGCTTTCAAGAGGGGCGGTTTTGTTCAGAGTTACAAGAGTGCTCGTATCTCTTTTGGGGAGAAAAAATAGATAGGTTGCTTTTCCTGCCATATTCATCAGATTATTTAAGAGGTATGATTTTCGGAAAAGAATCTGAGGGAGGCAGAGTTGGGAGTGTCTCAGGTTATAATAAAAATCGAAATTTAGGTTCCTTGGAAGGGCTGGAAAAAGAAATCTTTGAGGCTGGTTTTGATGAGGGGTTTTATTTAAGGTTTTATGAAGATTTGAAGTCTACTTCGTGGAGTTCTGGGTATAATATTTATCTGCATTTCAAAGATTACGGAAAATCAGAAGGGCGGTTGTCGAATCTTTCTGAATGGCTGATTAGCAATAAGCTTCCTGGGTATTTTTTTCCGCCTAAAGTTTTATTTCTAGATGTTTTTAAAATTAATTTAAGTCGCGGTATTTATCTGAAGCTAGAGGATTTGCTTGCAGTATTCAATGGTGAGTCAGAACTACCAGTAGCGTTCTTTGAGGATGATAAAAAGAATGCTCAGCACTACCTTACCATGGCGAGGTATTATTTGCAGGGGGGAGCTTCGGAAAAGTCAGTAGTTCTTCTAAAAGGGGCTTGCAGTTTTTACCCTTCGTCTAGCGCGCTTGAATTGCTTGGAAACATTTATATGGAGGGTGGTCATTACCGCATTGCGCTGGGCTACTATAATGCTGCACGTGCTTTGCAAGGCCCACCTAAATGGCTTTTCATAAATCGAGCTATTTGTCTAGCAAGTTTGCAACAGTATGAGAAGGCTTTGTCCTCTTTGGCAGAGGGGATGAATGTATATCCAAACTTCACCTTTCAACTTGATAAGCTGGATGAGCTTTCTGAGAATGCATGGAATGAAGTTTATCCGGCCTTGATGAGTTATATTGACCAAGGGGATCGTGAGCAACTGATAGAAGCTAGTAATGCTTTCGCAGATAATCTCTATCGGGCTTACCTCCATGCCGCAGGGTGTAGTGAGTCTCCGGCCCTGTTACCTAGCTTAAACTTTGATCGTATACTTATCATTGGCGACTTCCACGTGAAACAGTGTGAGCGCTACCGCATAAACCAGAAGATCGAACAACTGCAAGCGTTGGGGCGAAAAGTTTCTGCCATTGACTGGATGCAGCTGGAACGACACGCTGATGTAGTGGCCACGCACGATGTAGTTATTTTCTATCGTGTTCCTGCTGTACCGAAAGTCCTCAAAGCCATGGCGCAAACTAATGCCGCTGGCAAACTAAGTATCTACGAGATTGATGATCTGATTTTTGACCCTGCCTACCCTCCAGCCTTGGCTAGTTATGGTGGCTATGTCTCACTTGAGATGCATCGTGAACTGACACGTGGTATGGCCCTTTTCCACTCTGCTGCTAGGAACTGTCGTATTGGTATTGCTTCCACGGAGCCATTACGCGAGCGCCTAACCAAACTGGTTTTTGGAAAGAAGTGCCTACTGCACCGTAACGGTCTAGATAGTCTCAATACCTTTAGTCAACCGAAGAAAGTGCTAAATGAAACACTCGATATTTTTTATGGGAGTGGTACCCAAGCTCATAACCAGGATTTTATCGAGCTAGCATTACCGGCTATTCGTAAGCTGCTCCAGCGCCATACAAACCTCAGGCTAATTATCGTTGGGTATCTCAAGCTACCTAGTGATTTTGTTGAGGAATTTGAAAGTCAGGTTTCCATAATCCCCCCGTTAAAGAGTGTGGAAAGTTACTGGTCGCTTCTTGAAAAAGCTGATATTAATCTGGCAGTTCTGCATGATGATTATTTGAATTCTTGTAAGTCTGAGTTAAAGTGGTTTGAGGCAGGTTGTTTTGGTGTGCCCTCGGTAGTCAGTGCGACGAAAAATTATCGTGACGTTATTAACGATGGTCAGGATGCTTTCTTAGCTGCTGATGCGAATGACTGGGAAAATGCAATTACTCAATTGGTGGAAAGTTCGGATTTGCGCCGTGAAATAGGGCTTAATGCCCAGCGCAGAGTAAAAGAAGAGTATTCGCTTGAGGTGTTGGGTCATACTTTGATGTCGCAACTGACAAAAATTTCCAATGACTTGATGGAGGGGGCTTCGGTTACACTTAGTGGTAGTGGTGATCTTCAACTGCAACGACGTCGTCGTAAAGTTGCACTAGTCAACGTCTTTTTCCCACCACAGTCTATCGGTGGTGCTACCCGAGTTGTAGCCGATAACTTTAAGGCGCTGCGGAAACAGTACGGTGATGATTTTGAACTGGTGATATTCACGGGTGATAGTGAGTGTCGCACTCCACATCAGCTGAGTGTTTACCACTATGATGGCGTACGAGTGTACCGGGCTACGACTCTTTTTCGAGAGCATATGGACTGGCATCCTCGTGACCCACGCATGGGTGATTTATTTACGGAGTTTCTGGAATGTGAACAACCCGACCTAGTTCATTTCCATTGTGTTCAGCGCTTGACCGGCTCTGTTGTCGAAGCTTGTCGAGATGCGAAGATTCCATATCTGGTCACTGCTCATGATGCCTGGTGGATATCAGATTTCCAGTTTTTGGTTGATCATCAAGGGAAGGTCTACCCTGAAGGGCACCCTGATCCATTCGAGTTAGTGCAGCTTCCGCCTGGTATCACTGAGGAGGCTTCCCTAGAGCGAAAGATGTATCTCAAGGGGCTTTTGAGTGATGCGGAGAAGGTGCTTACTGTATCCAGTGCTTTCGCCGATATTTATCGCAAGAATGGTGTGGCCGAGATTGAAGTGACGCCTAACGGCATTTCTGATGATCTTCCTTGGGCTCCAAAAGATACTTCCTACACACATCATATTGTGGGTGGGCATGTGGGAGGAATGGCTGAGCACAAAGGCTATTTTTTGCTAAAAAAAGCCGTGTTGGAAGTTCAGCCGACCAATATGGAGTTTCTAATTGTGGACCATTCAAAGGAAGAAGGCTATGAGGCTCGCGATTACTGGGGAAATGTCCCCGTTCGTTTTGTCGGTCGAGTCAGTCAGGACCGGATAATTGAGCTTTATCGGCAAATAGATGTGTTATTTGCACCTTCAACTTGGCCAGAAAGCTTTGGTCTTGTTACCCGTGAAGCTGCAGCCTGCGGTTGCTGGGTAGTCGCTTCCGATCTTGGTGGTATTGGTGAAGATGTTGAAGATAATAAGAATGGAAATATTATACCTCCAGATGTTGCGGGTCTAAAAAAAGTTTTGCTAAATACTGACAAGCTTCCTAAAGATATGGAGTTTTTTCGAGAGGAAGTAGCACGGTCTTGTGAACAGGCGAACTTGCTTGCAAGTATGTACAGTCGCGAAGTGCTTAGGGGTTAAGAGAATGGTGAATATGACTTTAAATATTAAAATTGAGGTTGCGCTATGATTGAGAATCTCTTCCTTAGTGCTGGTGCAATGAAAGCTGGTACAACTTGGCTTTATGAGCGCCTAAAAGATCATCCTGATATCTTTTTTACTCCGGAAAAAGAAATTCATTACTTTGCGAATGTTGCAGGTATTGAGAGGCAGTTGAGTTATCGGAACCGACTTCTAAAACTTAAAGAGGTTATAGAAAAATGCTCTGGGGGGAACCCAAAGTTTATTTCCAAGCATGTGGGCGAGATTTCATGGTACGCTAAGTATGCCGGAAAAGAAAAAATTGACGGCTCTTGGTATGAGTCATTGTTCGAGGGGAATTCTGATAAGAAGTATTGTGCTGATTTCTCCAATCTATATTGCCAAATGGATAGAAAAGGTTGGGCTCATGCTAAAACGTTATCTAATAATATTAAAGTTATTTATACACTGCGGGATCCGCTTGAACGTTTGTGGTCGCACTATAAGTTCCATCACAAATGGGTTGGGAAAGAAGATAGCGTCATAGATGATGGTCTTGGCCTTTTTGAGGAAACTTTAGGAAAGCCTTGGTTTTATAAAAACTCAAGTTATCTTGAGAACTTTAATAATATAGTGGATGGTGTGGGTAAAGAAAATGTTATGCTATTGTACTTTGAAGACTTTCGGGAAAACCCACAGAGAGAAGCTGATAAAATAGCCGAGTTTTTGGGTATTACGAAGTTTGCAGTTCCTGAAAAAAGCCGGAATGAAAAAACTAACGCGACTAAAGATATTATGTTTCCAGATGAATGGAAAAAAGTCGCCAAACTAAAGCTTTCATGTTACGCAGATGAATGCAAAAAGGCTGGTTTATGGCACCCTAATTGGCAGGAGGTCGATGATGAAGAAAATTGATAACCTGATTCTTTGTGTTGGGGCCCAAAAGGCTGGTACTACATGGTTATACTCTTTGTTAAAGAGTTCTCCAGATGTTAAATTTTTTAAGTATAAAGAAGTGCATTACTTTGACTATGTTTCATCAATTAATAAGCAGTTGCTAAATAGGTCAGGGAGAGATGTTTTTAAATCTTTGGGTGAGTCGCTGCATGAGGTGGAAAGCGAAAGGAAGGATGATGTTTACTCTTTCCTAGATAGGAATCTTAATGACGAATGGTACGTTAGTGTTTTAAGTAGCGAGTCTGCGGTTTATTCGGCTGACTTTACTCCCGAATATGCACTGCTTGATGAAAATCAATTGGAGAAAGTTTGGGGTGTTTCAGAAAATTGTAAAATAATTTTTATCATGCGTGATCCAGTTGAAAGGACAAAATCTGCTATGCAGTATTTTTATCAAAATAAGGGGAGGGACTTAGGGAAGCTTTCGGAAGGAGAGTTGATACATAGTGCTTTGTCGCCTATTTTTTTGAATAGATCACTGTACGAGAAAACGATCCATGCGTTAGATAGTACTTTTGAAGATGTCTTATATCTTTTCTACGAAGAAGTCATGGCAGATAAGATGGGTGCGATCTCTAAGTTGGAGGATTTTTTAAATATAGATCTTTCACATATCGATAAAACCGGGCTCGATAAAAAAGTCAACAAGTCGGATCAGTACTCTTTCGGTGAAAAATTTGAAAAATCTTTGCGTTACGCTCTTTCTTACACATATGATTCTGTTTTACATAGATTCGGTTACGTGCCGGATGAATGGAAGAAAGAGGTTTAATGTGTAGTATTTGTCTATTGATGCTCTTCAGGATGAAGCTCTTTCTAATTCCTAGTGGTGGGTTGTAATATAAAAGTTTTGTTCTGATAATTGTTGAGTGAAAATCCTGAAGAATTTCTTAAGGTTTTCTCCTGTTTCCTATATCCTGTTTCAGAATTGAAGAGTGCGCCAAAATCCTAGTTGTCCTAATCCAAAGCAGGAACATTTAATAGACTGCCAAGGTATTGGATAGCACTTTCCATCGGCCATCTGTCGTGAGGCCGTGAGCTGCGTAATAACGTGAACGGTAACCGATACTTTGCTCGCCTGGCTTAGCAGCAGTGCTAGAAGCGCCGCGCATCACGCCGCCTCAGACGGGAGCTTCTACCTGGCAGGAAACATTTCGAATTGGTGGTCCACGCTATTGCGCCATCAGATTTTCTTCTGAGCAGCCTGCCGGCAAGCTTAAGCTCATGGGTATGCTCAGCTTCAGAAATGTTTGTATCGCCGTGATAGCATCTACGATGCTGTATATTTTCTGCTTATGGGGAAGTTGCGAAAAGAATTTGTCTTCTGCCTAAAATAGGGAAAGTAAATTCGTAATTTTTGTGTGCGGCAGCAAAGAAAACATCAACGACCTGATCCGTCAGTGCTTTTCTAAGGGGGTTGGTTTATCTGGCCATAGCAAAGAAGCACTAGGCACCATCTCGTTTGAGTCCAAAATGTAGCCTCGGAGGCGCTTCGACTTCAAGTTTTCTATCGCGATGATGAGAAAATCAATAGTGGAACACCACAAAAGGCCGTCAGAAACCCAATGGATATGTTGCACTAAAAATCTGTCTTTCCTCGTCTATAATCCAATGGGAGTGTTGTGCATATAGCCAACTCTAAGTCTTCTATTTATTAAATGAAAATTTATAGGAAAATATGAGAACATTTCTAGTAACTGGCGGTGCCGGTTTTATCGGCTCTGCGGTGGTACGCGAATTGATCGAGAATACCGGTCATTGTGTGGTCAATGTCGATAAGCTGACCTATGCGGGTAATCTCGAGTCCCTGTCGTCAGTCGAGTCGAGCGACCGTTATCACTTTGTGCAGGCGGATATCGGCGATGCCGAGGCGATGCGTGCCACGTTCGAAGCCCATCAGCCCGATGTGGTGATGCACCTGGCGGCGGAAAGCCATGTGGACCGCTCCATCGATGGGCCGGCCGAATTTATCCAGACCAATGTGGTGGGCACCACGGTGCTGTTGGAGGCGGCTCGCACGTACTGGCAGGGGTTGCAGGCCAGCAACCCGGAGAAGGCGGCCGGCTTTCGCTTCCACCATATCTCGACCGATGAGGTCTATGGGGATCTGGAGGGTACCGACGACCTGTTCACCGAGACCACGCCTTACGCGCCCAGCTCACCGTATTCGGCGAGCAAGGCGAGCTCGGATCATCTGGTGCGGGCCTGGCAGCGGACGTACGGGCTGCCCACGCTGATCACCAATTGCTCCAACAACTATGGCCCGTATCACTTCCCGGAGAAGCTGATTCCCCTGATGATCCTCAATGCGCTGGCAGGCAAGGCGCTGCCGGTGTACGGCGACGGTCAGCAGGTGCGTGACTGGCTGTATGTGGAGGACCATGCTCGAGCGCTTATCAAGGTAGCGAGCGAAGGGCAGGTCGGCGAGACCTATAACATCGGTGGGCACAACGAAAAGGCCAACATCGAGGTGGTGCGTACGCTTTGTGCCCTGCTCGAGGAACGTGTGCCTGACAAACCGGCGGGCGTGGCCCGTTACGAGGACCTGATCACCTTCGTGGCCGATCGCCCCGGGCATGATGTGCGTTATGCGATCGATGCCTCAAAAATCGAACGAGAGCTTGGCTGGACGCCTGCCGAGACCTTCGAGTCCGGTATGGGCAAGACCGTTGACTGGTACCTGGCGAACCGGGAATGGTGGCAGCGCGTGCAGGATGGCAGCTATCGTGGTGAGCGGTTGGGAGTGCTGACATGACGTTATTGTTACTGGGTGCATCTGGTCAGGTCGGTTTTGAGCTGCAGCGTCGCCTTGCCACCCTGGGGGAGGTAGTCGCCCCGAGTCGCAATGAGCTGGATCTTGCCGATGCCGGGGCCGTGGTCGATTACCTCGAAGACCTGGCGCCGGGTGTGATCGTCAATGCGGCGGCCTACACTGCGGTGGACAAGGCGGAAGAGGAATCCGAACTGGCGTATCGCCTCAATGCCGAGCTGCCGGAGCAACTGGCCACTTACGCTGGCAGGAACGGCATTCCGCTGGTGCATTACTCATCGGACTATGTCTATCCCGGCGATGGTCATCAGGCCTGGCATGAGGGAAGTACCACTGGGCCGGCATCGGTCTATGGCACCACCAAGCTGGCAGGTGATGTGGCAGTACAGGCCAGTGGCTGCCAGCACCTGATCCTGCGCACCAGTTGGGTCTATAGTGCCCGTGGCCATAATTTCATGAAGACCATGCTGCGCCTGGCCCGTGAGCGTAGCGCACTGAAGATCGTGAATGATCAGATCGGTGCTCCGACGCCGGCACGGTTGATCGCGGATGTGACGCTGATGGCCTTGCATGGTCTGCAGCGGGGACAGGTCGAAAGTGGCTTGTACCACCTCGCACCGCGTGGGGAAACGAGCTGGCATGGCTTCGCTAGCGAGATATTCCGCATGGCCAGTGAGGCGGGGGAGTCACTCGCCATTGACCCCTCACAAGTCGCTGGTATTCCGACGGCGGAGTATCCGACGCCGGCGACACGGCCTCTCAACTCGCGTTTAGCATTGGATAAGCTGGAGCAAGCGCTCGACATCTCGCTGCCGGCCTGGCAGGCACAGCTAGAATTAACTCTCGACGAATTTTTGAAGTGCTAGACGTATACTTGAGCGCTTGAACATGGTCCTTTCGCGTCGAGAGACTGGTTTTAATCAGAACTAAATAAGGAGTTTTTGTATGGCACGGAAAGGCATTATTTTGGCTGGTGGTTCCGGCACTCGCTTGCACCCGATTACTCATGGCGTTTCCAAGCAGCTTTTACCTGTCTATGACAAGCCGATGATCTATTATCCGGTCTCGGTTCTCATGCTGGCAGGTATTCGGGAAATACTCATTATTTCGACGCCGGAAGACCTTCCCCAGTACAAGCACCTTTTGGGGAGCGGAGAGCAATTTGGTGTCCGCTTCGAGTACGCCGAGCAGCCCACCCCGGATGGCCTGGCCCAAGCCTTCGTGATCGGTGAAGACTTTATCGGTAACGATCCCGTCTGCCTGGTGCTGGGGGATAATATCTTCCATGGCCAGCACTTCTCGGAGCAGCTTAAGCGTGCCGCAAGTCAGGAAAGTGGTGCGACCGTTTTCGGGTATCTGGTAAAAGATCCTGAGCGGTTCGGAGTGGTGGAATTCGACGATCACGGTAAAGCCATCTCGATTGAAGAGAAGCCCAAGAAGCCCAAGTCTCCGTATGCAGTCACTGGGCTGTACTTTTACGATAATGACGTGGTGGAAATCGCCAAGTCGGTCAAACCATCGGAGCGGGGTGAGCTTGAAATCACCTGCGTCAATAATGCCTACCTGGATCGCGGTGATCTCCAGGTTGAGCGCCTCGGCCGAGGCTTCGCCTGGTTGGATACCGGTACCCACGACAGTTTGATGGAAGCCAGCCAGTATGTTCAGACCATTGAGCACCGCCAGGGCTTGAAAATCGCTTGCCTGGAAGAGATCGCCTGGAGCCATGGCTGGATCAATGATCAAGAACTTCTGGAGAGGGCGGAACCGCTTATCAAGACCGGGTACGGAAAATATTTGAAGCGTCTTGTCAAAAGCTCCTCAAAATGAAGCGTATCCCTTGATGACAGCTTGAGCATTATTCCTTTCCACCAAGCATTAAGCAGAGCGGCCATATATTCCATGCAATTCGAGAAACTGCAGATACCCGATGTCGTACTCCTCACTCCCAAGGTTTTCGGTGATGAGCGTGGCTTCTTCATGGAGACGTTCCGCCAGAGTGAGTTCGAAGAACATTGTGGTGAATACCGCTTCGTTCAGGACAATCATAGCAAGTCCGGCCACGGCATTCTGCGGGGGCTGCATTATCAGCTGGAAAAACCCCAGGGGAAACTGGTTCGCGTGACTCGTGGCGAAGTATTCGACGTAGCGGTTGACCTTCGTCAGAGCAGCCCGACATTCGGGCAATGGGTGGGAGCTCGTCTCAGTGCAGACAACAAGCAGATGCTGTGGGTGCCTCCCGGCTTCGCACATGCCTTCTATGTGATCAGTGTCGACGCCGAGTTCCAGTACAAATGCACGGATTACTACAACCCCGGCGATGAATACTGCATCCGTTGGGATGATGAGTCTCTGGCCATTGACTGGCCATTGGTGAATGGTCAACCACCTGGTGTTTCCGAAAAGGATGCTCAAGGTGATACCTTAGATGCTGCAGCGAAATTCGCTTGATTGACATCACATTTCATATAACAGGGATGATATGAAAGAAACCTATACCGCGCTGAAAGAATTCGGCGCTGCGTTTCTGGGCCCCTCCCTTACGGCATATGTAAGAGAGGTGGAGAAGCACGCAGAGGGGAAATTGCCTGTGTGCCTGGCCAGGGAAGGTTGGTTGATCCATCAATTGTTGACGCGCCTTTCCGAGGAAGAGCTGATTCACCTGGATCATCCCCCGGTCTACCTGAGGCTTTCCCGAACCTTGCTGTTTCGGGCCATGCTAGGGGAGCCATTAACGTATACTGTTGCTCTGAAGATGGATTTCGAGGGAACGGTCCTCGATTTGCTAATGAAGCGCTTCGGTCTGCAGATGCACGAGGCCTTCGCCTGTATGCCCGCGGAGGTATTGGGCTTCAGTGTTTCCTTGCCGGACGATGCTGATAATGTGCGCCAATGGCTCGAGCCTCATAATGACCGGTTGCGAAACCAAGTCGAGCATACGCGTGAAGCCGTAGAAGGCTATTTTCATAGCCAGGGACTCGGCAAGGAAAATCCCGCTCCCTTGATGCTGGATGTTGGTTACTCGGGGTCTATCCAGAAGCTTTGTACGAGCTTCCTGGGGCGTGATACGGAAGGTCTTTATTTCATTGCAACGAAGCCCGGGAAGCAAGAAGTCGGTGGTAACACGGCTCGGCTCAGCGGCGTTTTCCGCGAAGGTGTCGATTGGCAACAGAACTATACCATGCTGGAGCGTTCACTGTTGCTGGAATGCATGATGACCGCACCACATGGTCAGGTTGTCGATGTTCGAGAGGCACAGGATGGCAAATATGTCTTCTTCTACGGTCGGGAGGCATCGAGCCAGCGCTACTACCAGAATCTCCAGGCTGTTCTCGAAGGGGCCGTGGAGTCGGTAACAGACAACCTCCGCAATAACGTTACCTATACCAAGGGTGAAGTGGAGACCTTGTTCGAGGTGTTTTCTACTCGCCCCGGCGCGATACCTCAAGCCGCTTGGCACTTGTTCACGGCCGACGATGATATTACCGGTAACGGAATGGTGTCTCCTCTGCAGATATTCGGCATCTAATCGGGAATGGATATGATCAAGGATATTAAATCGCTGAGAAAGAAGTTGAAGGCGGGTACTGCACGAGGAATCGATTACGAGAAACTGACGGAAGAAGCCGTATCATTAGGGCTTTTCAACCCGAGTTGGTACGAAGAGCACTATGGCCGAACGTTTTCAAGCAATGTTGAGGCCTTCAAGGACTATATACGGAAATCACGCTTCGCACCGGTCAACCCTTCACCCGCCTTTGATACCGAAACCTACCATCGCACATACATGGATGTGTTTCATGGGCAGGTGAGCCCACTTCTCCACTATTTGCTGCATGGTAGGCAAGAGGGCAGAACCTATGCTCCTTATGCGCCGCGTTGGTCGCCACGGAATGCCTTGAGGCCACGGCGTGAAGTTTCTCATGAAGCTGAGAAGCTGAAAGTAGCAGCTTGTCTGCATATTTTCTATAATGATTTCATTGATCGTTTCGCTCACGCCCTCAACGAGTTTCCGGTCGAGTTGGATGTTCTCTTGACGCTTGCCAGTGAAGAGCTGGTGGCACATGCGAAGCGCACATTTGGGCAACACCCGAAGGTCAAGAATCTGGAGATTCGTGTCGTACCCAACCGTGGTCGTAATTTCGGCCCGATGTTGGTTGAGTACGCTGAAATGCTTCAGGAATACGATCTCTTCTGCCATTTACATTCCAAGAAATCGCTGTATTCGGGAAAAGAGCAGACCCAATGGGCGGATTACCTGACAGAGTATCTGCTGCGGGATCCAGCGGTGGCAGCTGGTATCTTGAACAGTTTTGCAGAAGACGATGAGCTTGGCGTCTATTACCCAACGACATTCTGGATGATGCCAACCTGGGTCAATCACTTGACCATGAATACGCCCTACATGCGCAAGTGGGAAGAAGAACTCGGCTTGTATCGCAACAGCGGCTTCTTGAGTTATCCGGCTGGCGGAATGTTCTGGGCGCGTCCGCGCGCACTAAAAGACCTGCTGTCGAAGCGTTGGGCCTATGAGGACTTCCCCGAAGAGCCTTTGCCCAATGATGGCTCGATGCTCCATGCCCTGGAACGTGTAGTGGGTAATGTCGCCGAGAAAAGAGGCTATAAAGAGTTTTTCTATTATCCTGCGACTGGGCAGTTTACTCGCGACTATTCTTATATCTTCAGTAGTTACCAGGGTTCCGGGCTGGAGCAGCATTTACCGGCCATTCAGGCGCATGAATGTATCAGCTTCGATGTCTTCGATACGCTTGTTAGGCGAGAGTATACGGTTCCTGACTATGCCAAGCTCAAGCTCGGGCAACAACTGGTCGACAGTGGCCGTGTTCACTCAGCCAAGGCCTTCGTGGATATCCGCAACGAGGCAGAACTGGCCCTCAGGAAACAGGCGAATTTCAAGGGCGATGTTGATATTCGCGATATATACAAGGAAGTCGGAAAGACCCTCGGTATCTCGGATCACGATGCTACGTACTTGATGCAAGAAGAGTTTGAACTAGATCTGAAAATGATTCAGGCGAAGAATGAGATGGTCGAGCTGTTTAACCACCTCGGCAGTACTGGGCATAAGCTATGGGTGATATCGGACACCTATTACACGCGTGGCCAGGTAGGCCTGATGCTCAAGAAAGCCGGGGTCAGCGTGCCGTACCGCCTGATGGTCTCCAGCGCCGAGCAGAAACGTAAAGACAATGGCACCATGTGGCACATGGTCAAGCATGACCTTGCTGACGAAGGTATTCAGCGTCATCTACATATTGGTGACAACGTGGTAGCCGATGCCCAATTACCTGGCGACCTGGGCCTTACAACCTTTCATATCCTGCACCCGATGGACAAATGGAAGGCATTGGACTTCCCTGAGGTCTTGCAGGGCGATGATGCGCTCGATGAAACCCAAATACTCAAGTGGGGCAAGCTGATCAGCCAGGTTGGACGTAACCCCTTTATTGGTGAATGATGAAAAAAGACACTCTCTATTTGCATGTTGGCTGGTCCAAGACTGGTACTTCTGCAATTCAGTCGCAAATTCAGCAGCAACATGCTGATTTTTTGGAAAAGGGTATTCTTTATCCACAGAGTTTGCAGTGGCCGGATCATTCTCACCACCCCTTCGCCCTTTCATTCAAAGGTAGTGGGGCTTATCAGAGCGATATGTCACCAGCCGAGGCTTTAGAAACCCTACGGCTGGAGATGGAAGCCTCAGCATCTCCTAATGTTTTGATGTCTTCAGAGCTCTCACCTTTTTATTTCAATAATCCAAAGTTCAAAGAGTTTGTGAGTCAGTATTTCGATAACGTGAGAGTGGTGTTTACGGTTCGCTCTCAGTCAGAGCTTTTGTTGTCACTTTTCAATCAGTTGGTTAAAGACCCCAATGTTCGCTATGGCGCATCACTGTTTTCTTTAGCGATGAGAAACATTCACTGGCTTAATTTCTATCAAAATGTTAAGCAGTGGGGAGATGTGGTTGGCACGAAAAATATCACGGTTATCCCCTATAGTAAGTCTGTCGTAGATGATTTCTTTTCCGAATTCAATGTTCCAGTGAAGTACCAAGAGCTCGAAACCTCCAGAACGGTTAACCCTTCACTTCCGACACGATGCTTGGCTGTGCTTCAAGCGAGAGGGCGAAAGGCAACGGATAGTGCTAGTTTCGCCAGAATCAGGAATGATGTTATTGAGCTTTCCAGTAAAGTTCCTGAGGAGCGGGACAGGTATGTCTTGTTTTCGGTCCCTGAGCAGCAATCCCTTGACGAGCACTTCAAACAAGGAAACCAACTGCTTACCAATGAGTATGGGCTGGACTTAGCCAAGATTAAGAAGCAGAGTTATAAGCCAGTCAAGGCGTTACCTCCAGGTGTTAATTTAGAGAAACTGGCGTCTGAATCATCGTCTTGATTTGTAAACTTATTGATGACAGTGGCGAGTTATAAAATGTCAACGCTTTATTTGCACGTAGGCCATGGAAAAACGGGGTCAAGTTTCATTCAATCCAGCCTGGCGCTTAGTCAAGAGGTTCTGCTCGATAAAGGGATAAATTACCCAGAGTCAAATTCTTCTGAGAAAGCAAAAAATGGAAAGATTACATCAGGTAATGGTGTAATGTTTGATCCTGTAGTAAGTCAGTCTTGTTATAGTGATCAAGGGAATGTTCTAATCAGTAGCGAAGTCTTGTTTCATGATATACATGATGGGAAAGTAGACGCGCTTTTGAATAAAGTTGACGACAGCGGGTTTTCTTCTGTCAAGGTCCTGTTGTTTACTCGAGATTTGGTTGAACACGCTGCGTCTTCGTATCAGCAAATGATCAAAAGAGGTGGTTCAACGATATCCTTGGAAAATATGTTCTCTCGTTATAAGCAACCTGAGCTTGTTTATAATTTTATTGAAAGACTTAACAAACATTCGAGCGTTGAAATAACAATACGTAATTACTCAAACTGCAGATCCAATATCCTTTTTGAGGTTGAAAGCTGGCTTGGAGTTGAGCGAGGAATGCTGGTTGTGCCTACTGTTAGCAATATCAACCGCTCAATGACCAGGTCTGAGCTTCGTTTCCAAAAAGGTGTGAATAATGTTTTGGGGAGGTCTGGTCAGCTAGTTTCCGATCGGCTGTGCAATAGCTTGCCTGATATAGAATCCGAGCAGATCCTGCCCGATGAAAGTGTGCAAGAGTCGATGCTTACACGCTTGAGTGAGTGGTGCGAATACGTTGATTCCCATGCTCCTGATGAGCATAAATACAACCATGTGACCATCCCTGTTAGCGAAGAAAGTTTAAGTGAAGAAAGCTATTCGTTTACAGGAAAGCAGATTGACACCATTGCTGACGGATTGGCTTCTGAAATATTAAAGCTAAATAATCAGGGGAGAAGGCAAATAACTTTTGACCCAGCCCATGGCGGTGAGCGTTTTTCCTTTCCTACTTTTTCTAAAAAACTGGAAGGAAAGTTTGGAAAGCATTCGGCTGATACGCTGCGGGATATTGCCTTATGCTTCGAGGCTTCTGGTGATTTGTATTTAGCACATTATTTCATGAGCTTGGCACTAAAAGCCAGGCCAAAAGGTAAGCTTATTGTAAAGAAGGCTGCTGAATACTCTTCTCGTCTAGGAAAAGGGTGAGAGTGATGGGACGGCGTTGTGTCTTGCATGTAGGAATGCACAAGACTGGATCTTCATCCATACAAAATGCCTTGAGTGGTCATTGTGATGATAGTCTATATTACCTGGATTTAGGTCAGCCAAATCATTCGGTTCCCTTGGTATCTGCACTCATGCCTGATTTGCAGAATTACCCTCAAGTGAAAAAATGGAATCTATCGAACGAACAAGCTGATGACTTAAAAGAGCGCTCCATCAACAAACTTTATCAGGGACTAAGGTTTTCACTTGATAAAGATGTAATTATTTCTGCTGAGTATTTTAGTCAACCAGGAGCTCCTGCAAAGAAGAATCTTTCTCGCCTTCATGATATCTTGAAAGAGTACTTTGATGAAGTGAGAGTGATTGCTTATATCCGCTCACCCAAAAGCTTTATGGAAAGTGCTCTTCAGGAAAGAATTAAAGGTGGTGACACAAAAATTACCTTGAAGTCGCTATACCCGCATTATAGAGGGCGCTTGGAGAAGTTTTACGAGCAGTTTGGTGGCCAGAATGTAACACTGGTTGATTATGAGCCAGCGAATTTTCCCGCTGGTAGTGTTGTTTCTGATTTTTGTCGACGAGTCGGAGTTGCAGATGATTTCTCTAAGACGATAAGCTCCAATGAGAAAATGGGCTATGAGGCGATAGCCCTTTTGTATTCCTACAATTTTTTTCGTAGCTTCGCGACTCCGCATGTGTCCAAAATTTTTTATCCCAGAGTCTTTTTGGATAATTTGCAAGAAACATCCTCTTCAAGCTTTTCCTTGGATGAGACTGTTGTTGATGAGATCGTCGCTGCCAATAAAGAAGATATTTCTTGGGTTGAAGAAGCGAAAGGTTCTGTGTTTCATGCCGCTAGTGGTAGCAAAGGGTATGATGTCAGTTCTTTGGATGAGTTGTTAACTTTTACCAATAAAAATATTGAGTTTTATGAACAATGCAAGGGGCTTCCTGAATTTGATGCGAGCCTGCCGCGTCATGATATTTTTGAAAATTTTTTAACAAGCTATGAAGCATCATGCTTTCCGCTGAGACGTGATGACTTTAATACGCTTCGTAACGTGGCGGAAAAACCTCTAGTTGCTTTTCGAGAGTTTTCTAAAGCTCTTTATGATTCTGGTCTTGTCTCGCAAAGTAAGCTTATATTGGATTTGGCGTTGAGCCAGTACCCAGGTGCCAAAGCACTTCAGGATCTCAATAGTCAAGTTTGTTCTGCGCTAAATGACTTGGGTGAGAATTAAAATATGAACAGTGGTGAAGGTAAAAGCTCAACGGACAGTGCGGGCCATGTGTCTACTATTCAGGATAAAGCAACGTTTATAAGAAACATTGGGTTTGATTTTTATCGAAACGGTGACCTTGACTCAGCTCTTTCCGCGATGAAGTTGGCTTGTAAGCTTAAGCCTGGCTCACCTTTTTTGATGAAACGTGTTGACAAGATAAAAGCAGAGATTGAGTCTTCCAGTCAAGGTGCTGTTGCAGATAGTGAAAAAAGCAAGAGAGTCATTGCCTCTAAACAATCATATGTCAGCGGTCATTCCCAAGAAGATTATGCCTTGATGTATGAGGAGTTTCGGGAAGCTGCTGTGGCTTATTGGGGGGCTGATAAAGAAAAGTTCTCTTTGAATAAGATTGATATAGAGAGTGTTGTTGATAAGATAGAACAGGCTTATAAAAATCAAAAAGGGTTAAGTGTAATAAGAAGTGGCGATGGTGAGGGGAGTTTTTTGAGTCGTCGCTTTTCGGCATGTCACCAAGATCTTTTTTATCTCTGTGCGAGAGGGTCGCTTCGTCTTCACTTTGGTCATCAAGACTTTAGTTATGATGATCTGGACTTTTGGTCGAATGAGTTGCTTTCTGCCTTTGTGTCATCGGATATTATCACGTCGGCTCGGGATGAGGGTTCCGTCGAACGCTTGCTTACCAAGCATCACGGTTTCGATTTCAGGTCCATGGTGGGCCAGATTGCTGGAAGTATCATTCCTTGCAGTATTGCAAAAAAAATGGGTAATTTGGTTTACGAGTCAGGTTATCTCCATAGGGACTTGATTCCCTATTATCAAGATATTTTCAAGAACAAAGAAGTGGTTTTGATTGGGCCAAATGATGAAAAGTTTGCTGAGCATTTTGAGACATATTTTGGTTGTACCGTTGCAGATGTCTTGACCATTCCTGGTCAGTATGTTGTCGAAAAGGAAAGTTTAAAACAACCCCTTTTTCCTGATCTCTATCAGAGTATCTTGTCCAGACTTCTTGAGCTAGACGTTAGTGGGAAAATATGTTTGGTTGGCGCCGGTCTCGCTGGCAAGGTCTTTTGTTCAAAGATTGCCCTGAAAGGAGGGGTCGGCCTTGATGTAGGGAGTATGATGGATGCCTGGGTTGGCAGGAAGGCTCGAAAGTATCACACTTCTGAGTTTCTTGGTGCGTCAACAGTCATAAAAAGTTGATTCTTCAAAATTTTTGTGTACATTAAAAACTGGTTTCAGGGACGATGCACATGAAAAAACTTTATATCCACGCCGGAAACCATAAAACAGGAACTTCCTCAGTTCAGAAATACTTGTTTGAAAATAGAGATCTCTTCCTTGATAAAGGATATGCCTGTTTTCTTGATGACCATAAAAAAGAGGAGGTGCGCGGAAACCATTCTTGGTGGTTTGACCACTCCCGGCTGAAGAATGGTTCGGCTTATTTCAGGTCTGGTTTTGTGGAGTCTCTGGGTCGGCACTCTGAGAGAGCTGACAATGTTGTCATTTCATCAGAATGCTTTTCTTGGGTTTTTGACTCGGAAGCTCTGAGAAAATTTGCAGGACAGCTGTGCTCTATCTATGATGATGTTCAAGTAATATTTTATATCCGTCGTCAGGATAGACATGCTGTCTCTCACTATCAACAAGCTGCAAAGAGTTTTGCGGAGCGTGAGTTTTTTGTTGGAAATAATGGCGCACTACCTGACCTGACTGATAATGTCATCAACTACCTTGACTACTATAATAAATTAGGTCTTTGGGAAAATGCTTTTGGTCAAGGAAGCGTTTGCTTTAGGGTCTTCGATGATCATTTGGCAAATTTTGGTGTAGTTCCTGACTTTCTCGACATTATTGGAGTGGAGCCAGCTGGCTTTCCATGTGAGGGGGCTAGAGCTAATGAAAGCTGGGGCTGGGAGCAGACTAAAGTTTTTCGCATCTTGAATAACCTAGGTATACGCCATCAGAGCGAACTTGGCAAATCAATTAAAAAATATTTAGATGGACATGGAAAGCTGTTGCCTACTCGTAGCGAGGCAAAAGACTTCTTGAGATTTTTTGATGACTCCAACTCGATGCTTGCTGAAAAGTTGGGTTATGAGGATCATCAGCCTTTATTCGAAAATGATTTTTCTTTTTATCCTGGTTCTTCACAGGACTTTTTTGATGAAGAGTCGGCTAACAAAGCTATTGAAAATCTTTCCAAGGGTTTTCTTGACTATATTAATGGGTATAAAAAATAATTATAATTTATTTTGCAGGGGGTGCTTATGTATATAGAGCAGCAGGATAGTCTTTCGTTAAAGTTGGTGAATGAGGCATATGCCGTCGAAACATCGCAAGGCGATGTTGTTCTGACGCGGCCGAGTGGCCGAGCCTTTGGGCTGAATGATAATTTCGAGTTCACGCATGCTGAGCCGACCAGTGATGGCGGCTTTGCAGCCGTCATGCAGTTCAAGGACGGTCAGGTGAGTCTGCGTTGGTTCGATGGCAATGGCCATCTTGAGCAGTGGACGGATAAGGCCCCCGCAGCGGAATATGCGGATCGAGAGAGTGAGCTTGGCCTGGATATCGATGGCGACGGCGAGGTGTCACGTTCCCAGTACGTGGAGCAGCAAGGCAACTTGTCCTTGAAAGTCGTAGATGGTGCCTATGCGGTCGAGACGGTGTCAGGCGATGTTGTCCTGACTCGGCCGAGTGGTCGAGCCTTTGGGCTGAATGATAATTTCGATTTCACGCATGCCGAGCCGACCAGTGATGGTGGCTTTGTAGCCGTCATGCAGTTCAAGGGCGGTCAGGTGAGTCTGCGTTGGTTCGATGGCAATGGCCATCTTGAGCAATGGACGGATAAGGCCCCCGCAGCGGAATATGCGGATCGAGAGAGTGAGCTTGGCCTGGATATCGATGGCGACGGCGAGGT
>NZ_JAVXUS010000002.1:335785-337119 GCF_032334135.1 Halomonas sp. I1 | reverse complement strand
CTTGAGCAATGGACGGATAAGGCCCCCGCAGCGGAATATGCGGATCGAGAGGGTGAGCTTGGCCTGGATATCGATGGCGACGGCGAGGTGTCACGCTCCCAGTACGTGGAGCGGCAAGGCAACCTTCCCTTGAAAGTCGTGGATGGTGCCTATGCGGTCGAGACGGAATCAGGCGATGTTGTCCTGACACGGCCGAGTGGTCGTGCCTTTGGGCTGAATGACAATTTCGAGTTCACTCACGCCGAGCCGACCAGTGATGGTGGTTTTGTCGCCGTCATGCAGTTTAATGATGGTCAAGTAAGTCTTCGCTGGTTCGATGCTAAGGGAAACCTTGATCGTTGGACTAATAAGTCCCCTTCCTCTTCATATATGGATAGTGAAGATCCATTAAACTTAGATATAAATGGTGACGGCGTTATTGGCGAGCCAGAAGTTGTTCCTTTTGCTATAACTCTTGATGCCGATAATTGGTCGTCTGAGGTCAATAATTTTGACTTTAATATAACGTCTTCATCAAATCTTATTTTTGATGGCTTGAAATTAAGAAGTGGTAGTGTGGCATATGACGTCTCTAGCAGAACTGTTGGAGATGAAGTTAAGTATGATATTACATCTGAATTTTCCAATGGGCATGAGTCTGGTCTTTTGGAGCTTGCTTTCCATGTTCGGGAAGACCTTATAAAAGATATGACTGCTGACTTTTCTGGGGTGGTTTTTAACGGAAAAAGGTATTCAGATTTTGAATATAATTTTTCTGATGGTCCGAAACTGAATCTGAGTGATCACCAAAACTCATCATCTGATGATTTTAGTGATAGTGAAGACAATGCCTATCCGCTACCCATTGGTGATAGTTTAGATGGTGCAATAGAGTTTCGTGGGGACTCTGATGTGTTTAGGGTGAATGCTATTGAAGGACAGCGTTATCTTGTTTCGATGCAATCATCTGATCTTGATAATTCGCGCTTCTCTGTGAGTGGCCCTGATGGTCATATAGTTAAATCTGCATATGCCCCCCATGACTCTGGAGTCGCAAAGATTTCTTTTGTGGCAGAAAGTGCTGGTGTTTACTCAATAGATTCCCATGAGCTGGGGGACGATGACACTGGTGAATATAAACTGAAAGTTCAAGAGCTCAACCTACATGATGATCATGGTGACTATCAGCATGATGCCACTCCGATAGAACTTGGTGAAAGTGTTTCTGGTAGTATTGATGCTGTTGGCGATGATGATTTCTTCCAGTTTTCGGTAGCAGCAGGTCAGCGCTATCATGTTGGTATGGCATCTCAGCAGCTGGATAACCCAAGGTTCACGATTTATGATGCTGATGG